>NZ_JBHUYJ010000002.1:173267-206993 GCF_042668715.1 Streptomyces sp. NPDC057271 | reverse complement strand
TGTGCCAGCCTCCGGAGGGAGACCCCTCCAAGACGAGGGGCGCCCCGGGAGCTGGTGTGTTCCGGGGGCGCCCTTCGTCGTGCGGGTGTCCGTCGTGGCGCGTGACTCAGATCCGGACCTGTACGGCGCCGGAGAGGCGGTCGTGGAGGCCTCGGCCGTCGCGGTCCCAGATGAGGGCCGGGATGGCGAGGCAGACGAGGAGGCTGCGGAGCACGACCCGGAGGAGGCCGAGTCGGCCGCCGTTCACCGAGGCGACCCGGAGGCCGAAGAGCCGCTTGCCGGGGGTGGAGCCGACGGTTCCGACCGTCAGCACGCTCAGGACGAGCAGGATGACCAGCGCCCAGTTCCCGGTCGCCTGGCTGTAGCCGTCGGTGACGAGGCCGTATGCGATCACCATGCAGAGGGCCCAGTCGACGGCCAGGGCGCCCATCCGGCGGCCGGGGCGGGCGATCGAACCGGGGCCCTCCTCGGGGAGCCCGAGCTGCTGACCGCGGTAACCGAAGTCGACACCTGCGTCCTCGGCCGCCGCGCGGGGGCCGGACAGCCATGATCCGAGTGCTTGCCTGTTGTCCACGCGACAACGGTACTGCGCCCGTTTTTGATCACTTCGGCCCGGGTCGCCGAGGGGCGTCGAGAAGCGGAGGGGCACCCGGGCCGGTTAACTTGGGTGAAACAAATGGGTCATGCTTGAGAAATCCCGTCTGCCTATGGTCGGGTCCAGCGTGTGCCACCGCACTGGCCGCACGACCGAGTTGCAACCCCGCCCCTCCCCGGGCCGGGAGTAGGAGGAGTTGGATGTTCCAGAACGCCGACGAGGCCAAGAAGTTCATCAAGGACAACGACGTCAAGATGGTCGACGTCCGTTTCTGTGACCTTCCGGGAGTGATGCAGCACTTCACGATCCCGGCGACGGCGTTCGACCCGGCCGACGAGCTGGCCTTCGACGGCTCGTCGATCCGCGGCTTCCAGGCCATCCACGAGTCCGACATGGCGCTGCGCGCCGACCTGTCGACGGCCCGCCTGGACCCCTTCCGCCGCGACAAGACGCTGAACATCAACTTCTTCATCCACGACCCGATCACGGGCGAGCAGTACAGCCGTGACCCGCGCAACATCGCGAAGAAGGCCGAGGCGTACCTCGCCTCCACCGGCATCGCCGACACCGCGTACTTCGGCCCCGAGGCCGAGTTCTACGTCTTCGACTCGGTGCGCTTCAACACCACCGCCAACGAGGGCTTCTACCACATCGACTCCGAGGCCGGCGCCTGGAACACGGGGGCGATCGAGGACAACCGCGGGTACAAGGTCCGCTACAAGGGCGGCTACTTCCCGGCCCCGCCGGTCGACCACTTCGCCGACCTGCGCGCGGAGATCTCCCTGGAGCTGGAGAACGTCGGCCTCCAGGTCGAGCGCCAGCACCACGAGGTCGGCACCGCCGGCCAGGCCGAGATCAACTACAAGTTCAACACGCTGCTGGCCGCGGCCGACGACCTGATGCTCTTCAAGTACATCGTGAAGAACGTCGCCTGGCGCAACGGCAAGACCGCGACTTTCATGCCGAAGCCGATCTTCGGCGACAACGGCTCGGGCATGCACGTCCACCAGTCGCTCTGGTCGAACGGCGACCCGCTCTTCTACGACGAGCAGGGCTACGCGGGCCTGTCGGACACCGCCCGCTACTACATCGGCGGCATCCTGAAGCACGCCCCGTCGCTGCTGGCCTTCACCAACCCGACGGTGAACTCGTACCACCGCCTGGTGCCCGGCTTCGAGGCCCCGGTCAACATGGTCTACTCGCAGCGCAACCGCTCCGCGGCCATGCGTATCCCGATCACGGGCTCGAACCCGAAGGCCAAGCGCGTCGAGTTCCGCGCGCCGGACCCGTCCTCGAACCCGTACCTCGCCTTCTCGGCGCTGCTGCTCGCGGGCCTCGACGGCATCAAGAACAAGATCGAGCCGGCCGAGCCGATCGACAAGGACCTGTACGAGCTGGCTCCCGAGGAGCACGCGAACGTCCAGCAGGTCCCGACCTCCCTCCCGGCGGTCCTGGACGCCCTGGAGGCGGACAACGAGTACCTGCAGGCCGGCGGTGTCTTCACCTCCGACCTGATCGAGACCTGGATCGACTACAAGCGCACGCACGAGATCGCCCCGATCCAGCTGCGCCCGCACCCGCACGAGTTCGAGCTCTACTTCGACCTCTAAAGAGCGGTGTCGGGTGACCTGGGCTGTAGCCCTGGAAACAGGCCGTGACCTGCGAAAACTCTTCTCATTAGTTCTCACTGTCACCGCTTGTCTTCCGCCCCTTTGCGCACCGAGTGTGCACCGCCCGGCCACGTGATGCCAGAACGCTGCGAGGGCCGCTACCCCATAGTCGGGGTAGCGGCCCTCGCTGGCCTGTCCGGCTCGGACCACAGGCCCACTACTCGCCCCGGCACCAGAACTGGCGGAAGGACGCCACATGCTCCCGACAGGCCAGATCCGGGCGCTCCTGAGGGAGCACGACGACCCCCGGCACCTGGAACGCCCTGCGGACTTCGACAAGGGGGCTGCGCTGGACTGTTACACCCGCTTGGTGAGCACTCTTGAGGAACGCTTCGGGCCGTCCTGCTCAAGTGGCCTGGGTCAGGACGCCAGTTTCTGCGGTGTCATCGATGTCCCAGCGGACGCGACGGGCTTCGGCCTTCCCATGAGCGTCGCGATGAGCAACTTCGGCAACTACTTCGTCGCCGCATCAATCAGAGTCGGTGAGGGTGTCCCCAGAGGGGAGACACGCCCGCCCGAGGACTTCGTGACGTGGCTCGACGATGTCTGCACGGCATTGGGATGCACTTTCGTCCCAAACGAGCTGCTTCGTGAGCCGTACGACGGGCCGTCGGCACTGCTGGCGGCAGCGGACCTGGAGCTGGCGGCGGCGCTCGTGGCCGCAGGTTTGGCCAAGGCCGATGAAGCCAACGAAGAGTCGGGCAAGTCGGACTGGCATGACCGGTACTTCGAGTACATGTGAGATAGCTGAGGCTCCGTCGGTCACCGGAGATACTGCCTGCGGCGACCTGCGCGCTCGCTCCCCCTACGTCATGACGGGCCAAGAGGACGGCTTCGCGCACAGCATCGCAGAGAGCACCCGTACGCCGCCTGGTGTGGCCGCACCCGTCTCCAGCGGATGAGCGACGATGTTCGGCTGGCAGACGGGGAGCACCGCGCGCATCCGTCGCGATGATCGGCACTCGCAGGCTCGCCGGGTGGGGCTGATGCGAGGATGATCCTCCACTACCTGGGGGTTCCAACCATATGTCCGGTTCGCTGACTATCCGTCGCATACTCGGGGACCACCCCTTCGCCGAGATCGGCACGCCCTCGGCCGTGGCTGTCAACGAGGAGCGTGGCCTCGTCGCTGTGGGCGGCGACCTGGGGTACCTGCAGTGGTCCGGGTGCGGGTCCGCCAAGAACCGGTGGCGGCCGTACCGGGTGGGAATCTATGACACGGGGGATCTGCGGTGCCGGTGGGTCCTGGAGTCCCGGTGGCCCGTGCATTGCTTTGCCTTCCATCCGACTCTGCCGGTCGTGGCCGTCGGGACCGGGGCGTATGACGGGGGTTACGCCTTCGAGGGTGAACTGCTGATCCTCGATCTGAGGTCGGGCCGATCGACCTCGGTGATACGTGGGGCACGTGAGGTGTTGCACGTGGGGTGGGACAGCGAGCGGGATTTGCGACTCGTGGTGGCTCCGCCTGACGACTACGACTTCGACGAGGCACATGCACACGGGTTCGCCGTGGTCGTCGACCGGTTCGACTGGAGCAATGTCGCGCGCGGCTCGGTACAGCAGGAAGAGCTGTGCGGGCAGTGGGTCGAGTTCGAGCGACCCGCAATGGAGGAAGCGGCCAATCAGGGCATCGAGTCACTCGCAGGGTTGGCCGGGGAACCGGGGTGGGAGCCGCGCCGACAGGTGTGGGACGTACAGGGGCTGCGGGACGGGCGGGTACTTGCCTGCTCGGACGGTGTGCTGGCCGAGGCGTGGCTGCCCGACGGGCGTCTGGAGTGGCGTGTCCCGGACGAGGAAGGCGGGCGGCAACTCGCGGTCCGGGCCGGTCAGCGCGACGCCTGGGTCAACGTGGAACGGCGGCGAGTGCGCTGGGTGGGCCGGGAACGGGTGACCGAGCCACCGCTCGTCGCCCGGGTGTCCCTCGAGGACGGGAGGGTACTCGACTCCCTCCGTCTCGACACCTCCGTCACACTCACCACGCGCGACGACGGCTGGCTGGCACTCCGCACCACGGCCTGGGACCGGCGCCACCCGGAGTCGGCCGCCCTGATCCGGCCCGCGGGCGAAGCCCCCGACGTGCGAGTGCCGCTTGGGGGATTCGACCGCTTCAACCACGCCTTTCCGATCCGCCACTGCAGGCAACTGCTCTTCCTCCAGGGCAAGGAGCGCGAGCCATGGCGGGACAAGTGGGTGGTTGCCGTCGATCCGGCCGGCCCGGACGGTGAGCCCTCGGTCCGACAGCTGTTCCCCCTTGACTGGGACGCCAAGCGCGCCGGGCACCTCTTCGGCGGGCCCGGCATCGAGGTCGGCAGTGCGGAGAACCGCGACTTGGTGCACGCGGGGGCCGTGCACGACGGTGCCGGCCTGTTGCCCGGCAACGCCTTCGTCGTACGGCGGAGCCTGGGGGACGGAGCTGCGCGCTGGGTGTGCACCGCCGACTTCCCGGCCACCGCCCTGGACGGGGACGACGATACGGTCTACGTCGCCTTCAACTCCGGCGAGCTGGTGGCCCTGCGCACCTCGGACGGGGCCGTGCGGTGGCGGCAGCAACTGGAAGTCGGCGGCCAGCCCGTTGTGCCGCTGTCGCTCACACTTACCGAGGCGGGGCGGCTGCTGATCGGCACCGTGGACGGGCGGATCCTCGACTGTTCCGTGGCCGCCCCAGCGGGCCAGTAGCCGAGTCCGGCTGTTCGGTGGTCGGCTCGACGCCGGGCGCCGTCAGAATGAAGCGCCGTCCCCTCCGCTCCCCCCCACAAGTGCACCGATGGTGCACCGTGCATGCCCAAGCAGCCACATGTCAGCAGGTCAGCAGGTTTGCCCACCTCTACTTCGACCTCTGGGATCGCGGGCCGGTCGAGCGATCGGCCGAAGCGCTGAACGACAGTGAGGGCCGCCACCCCGGATCGGGGGTGGCGGCCCTCACCTCTGTCCGGGAGCCGGACGGCGGGTCGGGGTCAGCGGCCGTAGCGGATCAGTGCGCGGACCATGTGGCAGGTGGTGTCCGAGGGCGGGTGGATGCCGAGCAGCTCGGCCGTGGTGCGTATCTTCGCGTTCCCCGCCTTCGCGGGGTCGTGCACACCCGCGTCGAGGAGGACGATCGCGAGGCGCATGGCCTTCAGGCGGCGGTTGTGCGTGATGTACCACTCGCGGGGGCGGCCGGCGGGGAGCGGCTGCTTCCGGAGGGGCTTCCAGGGTTCGAGGGACGGCTTCCGGATCATGGCTGTGGCCACGGGCGACCTCCTGACGAACGGTGGGTGCGGGCCCTCCCCGGGACCCTCACCTTCACCCACGATTTTACTGCCCCCCACTGACAATCGCCCCTGGCCAGAGGGGGTTTGGGGGGTGGTGGGAGGAGGCCGGGGGGGTACCGTGGGGCGCATGGAGATCTGGATCAATCCCGCCTGTTCCAAGTGCCGCAGCGCGATCGGCCTGCTCGACGCGGAGGGCGCCGAGTACACGGTGCGCCGCTACCTGGAGGACGTGCCGAGCCCGGACGAGATCCGGGCCGTCCTGGAGCGGCTGGGCCTCGAACCGTGGGACATCACGCGGACCGGGGAGACCGTCGCCAAGGAGCTGGAGCTGAAGGACTGGCCCCGGGACGAGGCGAACCGGGACCGCTGGGTGGAGGCTCTCGCCGCGCACCCCAAGCTCATCCAGCGCCCGATCATCACGGCGCAGGACGGCACGGCGGTGGTGGGCCGCACCGAGGAGGCCGTACGGGCCGCCATGTCCCGCTGACGTCCCGACGCCGCACCCCTCACGCCGGCGCGAGGAAGGCCGCGATCCGGTCGTGTGTCTCCGGCGGGCACCCCAACGGCAAGGTGTGGTGCGTGGCCCCGGGCACCGTCGCCGTCTCCAGGTGGGGAACCGCCGCCCGCGCCCTGGCCGCCACCCTCGCGGTGCCGTGGGCGCGGCTGCGCTCGGCGAGGAGCAGCAGCGTCGGCGGCTCGAGGGCGCCGAGCTCGGCGGGGGTGGGGCGCGGCCCGGTGACCGGACGGGCGGTCGGGAACTCCGCGGCCAGCGCGTACAGATCCCGCCATGCCGGGTCGAGTTCCGCCCCGCCGGTCTCCCAGCGCAGGAAGGCGTCGTTGCGGGCGGGGGTGGGGCTCAGCAGTACCGGCAGGGCACGGAGCAGATAGCGCGGGCCGAAGCCGGTGAAGCAGTTGGTGGGGTCGAGGAGGGCGAGCCGGTCGACGCGGGCGGGGGCCGCAAGGGCGTACCGGAGCGCGATCCAGCCGCCGTAGGAGTGGCCCACGAGGCCGGCGGTGCGCAGTCCCAGGGCGTCGAGGAGGGTACCGAGCCAGGCCGTCAGGTCGTCGGCCGTACGGAGGGGGTTGCCGTCCCCCGGGACGCTGCGGCCGGGCTCGCCGACGAGGTCGACGGCGTGGACGCGGTGGACCCGGCCGAGCGCGGCGGCCGTGGCGTACCAGCAGGTGGCCGTGGCGCCGCCGCCCGGCAGCAGGAGGACGGGCGGGGCGTCCTCGGGGCCATGGCTGATCAGATGGGTCGCGCCGTACGCCGTGGCGTGCGTTGACGTGGTGGTTCCGGCGGGCCAGCGGGCGAGGACCGCGTCGTAGGCGGCGAGGAAGTCCTGGGAGACGGCTGCGGACATGACGAATTCCTCTCGCTCGGCAATAATCTCGCTGAACGAGAGGATAGAAGAGAGGGAGCGGCAGTGACAGACTCACCGGAGCTGCGGATCTTCCATCTGCTGCGCGCGGTCACGGTCGAACTCGGCCTGCGGCAGAGCGAGTTCGCGGAGCACCACGGTATGCACCCCACGGACGTCCGCGCCCTGATCTGCCTGCTCGACGCCGAACGCGCGGGGACGGACGCGAGCGCGGGATGGCTCGGGGCGCAGCTCGGCCTCAACTCCGCCGGGACGACCGGCGTCATCGACCGCCTCGAACGCCTCGGTCATGTCGCCCGCTTCCGGGACGACCGCGACCGGCGCCGCGTGCTGCTGCGGGTCGAGGAGCGGGCGAAGGAACTGGGCCGCGCGTCCTTCGGGCCCGTGATCGACGGAACGGTGGCGCTGTTGCGGGAGTTCGACGAGGGCGAGGTCGACGCCGTACGGCGATTCCTGACAGGCGTACGGGAGATCGTGGCCGAGGAAGGTCCGGGGCCGGGACGCCGGTAGCGGGAGCGCCACGGTCCGGACGTGCCAGGCGACGGCCGACGGCCCTCGCCCTCGGCTCCCCCGGCTCCGCGAGGCGCTTGAGCGTTGAGCAGAACCGGTCTGCTCCTCGTATCTGACACCACAGGAACCGACAGGAAACGAACGGAGCCTCACGTGTCACGCAGGAAAACGCTCAGCCGGAAGAAGAAGATCGCGCTGATCGCCAGTGCCCTCGTGCTCGCCGGGGGGACGGCGGTGGTGCTGACCGGTACGAGTCAGGCGTCCGTGGCCTGCGACGGCCTGACCACGGCGCTCGCGAACAACGAGCGGTTCATCGCGGACCAGCGGGCCAACCCGGACGCGCAGTCACAGGCACGGATCGCCAACCGGGAAGCGGTGATCGCCCAGATCCGGCGCCAACAGGCGGCTTCGGGGTGCGGCGGCGATACGGAGGCGGCTCCCCCGGCCGCCCCCGCCCCCGCCGCCCCGGTCACACAGCCCGCACCAACCCAGGCGCAGCCCGCCCCGCCCGCGGATGGCGGCGACGGCGGCGGCTCCGGGGATGTCGTCTGCGCCGGATCGACCGTCACGCTCTCCGGCGAGGCGGGTGCCCCGGCCGCGTCCAGCAACCAGTTCCCGCTCGGCACACGCCTCAAGGTGACCAACCTCGACAACGCCAAGTCGACCACCGTCGAGGTCACCTCCACCTCCGGCAGCTGTGTCCTGCTCAACGACGCGGCCTTCGAGCAGGTCCGTGAGCCCGGCAAGTTCCTGATCCGCAAGGCCCGGATCGAGCGCGTGGGCTGAGGCC
Organism: Streptomyces sp. NPDC057271; assembly: GCF_042668715.1. Lineage (NCBI taxonomy): Bacteria > Bacillati > Actinomycetota > Actinomycetes > Kitasatosporales > Streptomycetaceae > Streptomyces > Streptomyces sp. NPDC057271. Next base: position 198,798 of record NZ_JBHUYJ010000002.1, on the reverse strand, counting down.
GCCACGCCGTCAGGCGGCGGGCTCCCTCCCCGGGCCCGCCGTCTGCTCCGCGAGCGTCAGGATCTCCGTGATCCGCGCGCCGAAGCGGGCGTCGCAGGCGTGCGGCACCCCCGTCCTGGCCGACTCCAGGAGCGCGTCGACCGCCCGGCCGAAGGCCCCCGTCGCGCCGTCCCATGCCGGCAGTGCCGCCCGGCCCCGCTTCCCGTGCAGCGTGAGCGCGGCCTCCGCCGCCTCCGCCGGGGCGGAGAGGGTCAGCGTCGCCGTGCTGCTCGCGCCCGACGCGTGGCGCAGGACCAGGTGGTGCGTGTCCGCAGGACCCCGTACGGCCGTCACGTCGGTGACGTCGCCCAGCACCGGGAGGTACACGGAGAGCACATGCGGGCCGACGTCCCAGAGGCCGCCCTTCTCGCGCCGCCACGGCGAGGCCGCGTACGCGCTCTGCGATCCCGGACCGTACAGCGAGCCCAGCCAGTGCGCCTCGCCGAGGAACCAGCCGCCCGCGGCGGCCTGTTCGTCGATCCAGCGGGCCGTGGGCTCGGCGAAGCGGAGCGTGCAGAAGACCACGGACGCGACCTCCGCCAGCTCGCACCCCTCGGCGACGTCCCGGGCGGCCCCGACCGACGTGGCCACCGGCTTGTCCAGGAGCAGGTGGCAGCCCATGGCGGCGGCCCGGACGGCGAGCGGGGCCTGGACGTCCGGGGGGAGGGCGAAGGCTATGGCGTCGCTCACCTCAAGGAGGTCCTCGACATCGTCGTACGCGGTCGTGCCGAAGGCGGTGGCCAGTTCCGCGGCCGCCTCGGGCCGTCTGCCCCACACCCCGACGAACTCGACGCCGTCGTGCGCGGCGAGCGCGGGCGCGTGGGTCCGCGCGGCCCAGGGGCCGGTGCCGAGCAGTCCGATACGGGCCTTCGCGCCCAGGTGCGTGGTCATGCCCCCAGTCTGCCGGTCGCCACCGACACCGGGCCCGCAAATCCACTGGCGGCCCTCCCCTCCCCCGGTGTTACGTTTCCTCCGCCGGCCGCGGGACTCCGGTGCGACTTCCGGGGCCTGCCTATGAAGCAACGTTTTCGCTGTTCGCGCCCCCATTCCCCGGCCGGCACCCGTGTCACCGCGAGGGAAGCCATGACCACGCCGACGGAGACGATCTCCGACCTCATCGCCGCCGAGGACCTGCTGCTCTTCGTCAACGCGGCCGTCACCGCCACCGGTCAGGGGGAGTTCCGCTCGTCCGCCGGCGAGCAGCGGCTCTCGCTCGCGTTCCTGCACGAGTACGTCCGGGTCAACTACCGGCCCGTGTACGCCGCCGCGCTCGCGCTCGACATCAACGACCACAACGCGTCGACCATCGTCGAACAGCTGCTGCGCACCGCCGACGACGCCGGTGGGCCGGCCGGGAAGCGCGCGGAGGGGCGGCTGATCGCCGCCCGGCTCGCGCGCATGCCTCCGCAGCGGGTCTACCGGCTCTTCCGCGCCCTGCGCGCCGCCAAGGTCAACAACCGGCGCACACGCGCGATCGTCCGCGACTGGCTGGCCGGCCGAGCCGACCTCGGCCACGACGCGGGGAAGTACCGCGCCGGTCGGAAGACCGGCGCCCGCCACGCCCATCTGCCGCTCGCCGCGGCCGAGTGGGGGGACTTCCTCTTCGCGCCCGGTCGCCGGGTCCGCTACGAGCATCCGTACCTGGACGCCTACCGCCGCGCGCACTACGAGCAGGGAGCCCTGTACGAGCTGCCGTTCACCGTCGCCGAGGGGTTCGCGGCGAAGCACGGCGTACCGCGCGACGTGTTCCTGGAGCGGATCGCTCCCAGGATGACCCGGCTGGAGCGGCTGCGGACGGAGCGCGCGAGCGATCTGACCGTGATGCCGCTGACGCGGCTCGCGCTCTACGTCCTCTCCCTCCCCTTCGGAGAGAGGACGGAACGGCGAGCCGAGCTGACAGCCGCGCTCCGGGCGGCCGCGCTCCGGGTCGCGGGGCCGTACGCCGGGACCTGGGGCCGGGTCGCGGCGGTCCTCGACGACAGCTACTCCGCCTCCGGTTCGTCCGTGAAGCGGCGCCGCCCCCTGGCGGTCGCCCTCGGCTGCCACTTCCTCCTCGACGCGCTCGCCGCGCCGGGGGCCTACGCGGCGCACTGGACCTCGGGCGCCACCGATCCGCTTCTCGTACGGCCCTGGGGGCCGACCCCGCTCGGGGCGCGGATCCTGGACGCCCTCGAGGGCCCCGCCCCCGACCGTCTGGTGATCGTCTCGGACGGCTGGGACAACGCTCCGCCCGGCCTCGCGGGTGAGGTGCTCCGCGTCTGGCGGACGCGCCTCGACCCGGGGCGCCGAACGAGCGCGGTCCACGTGAACCCCGTATACGACGCGGCCGGTCTCGACGTGCGCCGACTCACGCCTGGCGTGCCGACCGCGGGGATCAGGGACGCGGAGGATCTGGCGGCGCTGGTGGAGATCGCCCAGTTCGCCGAGGGGCGGACGGGGCTCGCGGAGCTGCGTGCCTATCTGGACCGCAGGGTGGAGCTGTTTCTGCAGGGGGTGCCGCGATGACCCGGATCGATCTGACCGGTCTCGACGTCCGGCCGGCGCAGGTGTGGGGCGGTGTCCGGCTCGTGCCGCTGGTGAGGGCCGAGCCCGTGGAGGGGCTGCGGCTCCACCCTGAGGTGTACGGGGCGGGCGGAACGGTCGAACTCGGGGACCGTACGACATACACCTCGTACATCCCGCACGGCTTCGTCGCGGACTGGTCCGGGGACGAGCGGGAGTCGGCCGCGTACGGCACCCGGCTCGGGGACGACACGGCCGCCGGCGGGCCGGGGCCGGATGTCGTTCCGGTGCGCCGTCACCACCGGCTCGCCAAGCGCCGGCACACCCACGGGCGGGCGGAGAAGCGGCTGCGCTTCCTGCCTCTGCACCTCGCCCTGGAGGGGTATCTGGCGCTCCACTTCGGCGGCCCGTCCGTCGTATGGGACGAGTGGTCCCAGCAGGCGGTACGGCAGGGTCTGTCGCCGCGCGCCGAGGCGGCGTACGCGGGGTGGGATGTCCCGGGGCTGGCGGAGGCGCTGCGGGTGTTCGAGATCCACCCGGGGCAGTGCGGACTCATGCTGTACGTCGCCGACTCCTTGGCCGCCGCCTTCGTCGTCCCCCACCCCGAGGACTTCTCCGTCCTCCACCCGACCTTGATCGAGGACCTCTACGGGGAGCTGATCCACCAGTACGCGTACTACGGCGCCCCGGTACCGGAGTTCACGGCGCGCATCCGGAACGAGGCGGGCTCCGTCCGTACGTTCGCGGATCTGCGGGCGGCGGCCCGGGCGCAGGAGCGGTCCTGGGCGGAGGCCCACGACGGGCTGATGGCGCGGGATCTGCTTGAGCCGCCTTACACCTTCGAGCGGGTACACCGGATGGATTCCTACGATCTGTATCGTTTCCTTCCCCCGTTCCGGCGGGCGGGTGAGGAACAGCACATCGGCGAACTGATCGCCGACCGCAAGGGCAGGACGCTCTACCTGAAGACCTTCCGTCTCTCCGAGAGCCGGATCAGACGGGGTCACCTGCTCCGGTGCCTGGCGGACGCGGACTGGCACCTGGGCCGTACGGCGGAGGCACTGGGTGCGACGTACGCCGAGCTCGTACGGCGCGTCAGAGCCGCCGGGCTCGGCTCGCTCCTCGACGCCCACGTCGTCGCACAGCGAATCCGCGAGGACCGGGAAAGGTGAGTAACACGGGGTTCACAAACGGGCAACGGGCGGGAAATCCCGTGTTGCCAAGCTGCGCGCAGACACACCACGCAGCTCTCGCAGCGTCGCGAGCCGCAGCACTCCCCATGTCCCGCGGGCGCGGGGGACCCCCAGCAGCAGCACGCCAAAGGATTGAGACCCGTGACCTTCAAGGCTGAGTACATCTGGATCGACGGCACCGAGCCGACCGCGAAGCTTCGCTCCAAGACGAAGATCATGCCGGGTACGGGCGCCGCCCTGGAGGAGCTGCCGATCTGGGGCTTCGACGGATCCAGCACGAACCAGGCCAAGGGCCACGCCTCGGACCGTGTCCTCAAGCCGGTCTTCGTCTGCCCGGACCCGATCCGCGGCGGTGCCGACATCCTCGTGATGTGCGAGGTCCTCAACACGGACATGACGCCGCACGAGTCCAACACGCGTGCCGCGCTGGCCGAGGTCTACGCGAAGTACGCCGCCCAGGAGCCGATCTTCGGCATCGAGCAGGAGTACACCTTCTTCGACGGCGAGCGTCCGCTCGGCTTCCCCGTCGGCGGCTTCCCGGCCCCGCAGGGTGGCTACTACTGCGGTGTCGGTGCCGACGAGATCTTCGGCCGTGACATCGTCGAGGCGCACCTGGAGAACTGCCTCAAGGCGGGTCTGGGCATCTCCGGCATCAACGCCGAGGTCATGCCGGGCCAGTGGGAGTTCCAGGTCGGCCCGCTCGCGCCGCTGGAGGTCGCGGACCAGCTGTGGGTGGCGCGCTGGCTGCTCTACCGCACGGCCGAGGACTTCAAGGTCTCGGCGACGCTGGACCCGAAGCCGGTGAAGGGTGACTGGAACGGCGCGGGCGCGCACACCAACTTCTCGACGAAGGCCATGCGCGAGGGCTACGACGCGATCATCACCGCGTGCGAGTCCCTGGGCGAGGGCTCGAAGCCGCTCGACCACGTCAAGAACTACGGCGCCGGCATCGACGACCGCCTGACGGGTCTGCACGAGACCGCCCCGTGGGACAAGTACTCCTACGGCGTCTCCGACCGCGGCGCCTCGGTCCGTATCCCGTGGCAGGTCGAGCAGGACCAGAAGGGCTACATCGAGGACCGTCGCCCGAACGCGAACGTGGACCCGTACACGGTGACCCGCCTGCTGGTGGACACCTGCTGCGAGGCCCTGGAGAAGGCCGGCCAGGTCTGATCCACCCCGCTCTCCCCGAAGGGGCGCCCGCCGACGACCGGCGGGCGCCCCTTCGGCGTCGGCCTCCCGCGGACCGACGTGGACCCCGGGGCGCGCGCGGGTCGCGGACTTCCCTCGGTCCGCGCGCGGGTCGCGGACTTCCTCCGGGGCGCATGCGGGTCGCGGACTTCCTGCCGCCCGGTGCCACGCTGGGCGCCGACCCGCCACACGATCCAGACCGTGCGGCGGGTCGGCTACTCGTACACCCTCTGATCAGGCCGTTCGCGACCCCTGGGACCTCGCCCGCGCCCTGGCCACCAGCCCGAGGGCGAGGTCCACGAGCAGGAACGCCACCAGGCTGAGCCCCAGCATCGGGACGAACCAGCCCACGACCGCCGTCGCCGCGAGCAGCGGCAGCAGCATGGTCGGCGGGATCTTCCGCCACGTGCCTCGCGCCACCGGACGCCCGGGGCGGCGCGGCCACCACATCCGGTAGCCCCAGACGATCAGCAGGATGAGCGCGAGGGCGAGGGCGGCGAGCGCCAGCTGGTTGACCAGGCCGAAGGTCACGCCCATGTGCATGTCGATGCCGAAGCGGGTCAGCTGGGCGAGCACCGGGTAGTCGGCGAACCGGAGTTCGTCCATGACCGTGCCGTCGGCCGGGTTCACCGCCACCGAGTCCAGGTGGACCGGGAACTGCGTGTCGGTCTCCTTGACGACGTAGCCCGTGCCCTCGGCGGGCAGGACGACCGACATCCTGCCCTCGATGCCCTTCGCGCGGGCCGCCTCGACCACCGCGTCGATGCCGACGTCCGGGCCCGTTGCGGCCGGGGCCTCGTGGCCGGCGCCGTGGCCCGCGTGCTCCGACGAGCCGTCGGCGGCGGCGCCTTCGAGGGTGGCGGAGACGGTCGGGGTGGCTCCGCCGAGCTGGTCCTGGACCGCGCCGATGTTCTCGCCGGCGTACCGCGACCAGGTGAGACCGGTGGCGGAGAGCATGACCAGACCGGCCACCGCCCACAGACCGACCGTGCCGTGCCAGGACAGGGTGCGTCGGCGGGACTTCGGGCCGCGCTCGGGGACGAAGAGGGCGCGGCGGTTCTTCGTGCGGCGGCCTATCCAGAGGAGCAGTCCGCCGAGGGCTGTCACCCACAGCCAGCTGGCGGCCAGCTCGCTGTAGTTGCGGCCGAGGTCGCCCAGGTGCAGATCGCGGTGGAGTCCGTCGATCCAGGTGCGCAGCGGCAGCGCGCCGGAGCTGCCGTAGCTGGGGAGCTGTCCCCGTACCTCGGCGGTGTACGGGTCGACGAAGACGGCGAGGGACGTGCCCTCCTCGACGTCCGGGTCGGCCATGAGGACACGGGTGGTCGCCCCGTCCTCGGCAGAGGGCCAGACGGCGGTGACGGTGCCGTCGGGGTTCGCCTCGGTGGCGGCGTGGACCTGCTGCGACAGCGGCAGGATCTCGTCTCCGACGGGGACTTCCAGCTCGTGCGCGTAGACGATCTCCTCGGCCTGGAAGGAGAGCGCGTAGAGCAGACCGCTCACGGCGGCGATCAGCAGGAAGGGGGCGATGACGACGCCGGCGTAGAAGTGCAGGCGCAGGACCAGGGGGCGCAGGGCGTTCCAGGTCCCCTTCGCCTCGCCGCTCCCGGCGGTCCTGCCGGGGGTGGTGGGTGGGGCCGTGTCCGGGCAGGCGGGATCGTCGATGGTCATGACTGTCCTCGGAGTTCGTGTCGACAGGGGGAATCGGCCCCCGGGTCAGACGTGGACTCCGAGGGCTGTGGCGCGGGGTACGGACAGCCGGGGCGGGCCGCGCCGGGAGAGGGTGTGCGCGAGGACGACGCCGTGCAGCCGGCGGGTGCGCGGGCGTGGACGTACGGGGTGCGGGAGTTCGGGTACGCGGGCGACGGCGAGGAGCAGCCGCAGCGGGGTGAACGCGAGCGCCCCGAAGGTCCGGGCGAGCGCGAACAGCGCGGCCTCGCCCCTGGCCAGCCAGAGGCCGCAGACGAGGGCGGCGAGGGTGTGTACGGCGAGCATCCCGGCGGTGGAGTGGCCGGTGGCGCCCTCCATGACCGAGGCCATGGCCGACGTCGTCGGCGGGTCCGTCGCCATGTGCCCCATGGCCGCGTGGTCGGCCGTCGCCATGGGGTCCGTCGCCGCGTGGTCCACGGCGCCGCCGTGCCGCTCGCCCGCCGAGAGGATCAGGTGCAGGCCCGCCTGAACGGCGGCGAGTCCGCCGGCGATCGTGAACGCGCCGCGACGGCGGCCGCCCGCCAGCCAGGCGAGAGAGGCCGTGCCGGCGAAGGCCGCGTACAGCGATCCCGGAGGGATCGAGTGCGCAGACATGGACGAATGCCCCACCGCGGCCAGTGTCACGCACACCGCCGCGAAGAGGGCGGCTCGCAGGGCGCGTACCGGTGAGCGGGCATCCGTCATGATCCGGCCATGGTGACATCCGCTCGCCCGGCGCGGGAGACCGCCTCCCGTTTCACCCGTGGAGGAATCGTTGGGCGCCCGCCGGTCCCCCGATGCACAGTCGTGGCATGAGACTTCTGATCTTGGGCGGTACCGAGTTCGTGGGGCGCGCGGTGGCCGAGACGGCGCTGGCGCGGGGCTGGGAGGTGACGGTCTTCCACCGCGGTCGCCACGAGCCCCCGGCCGGGGCCGTCTCGCTGATCGGCGACCGCACGGCCCCGGGCGGGCTGGCCGCGCTCGGCTCCGACGGAGAGTCCTCCTGGGACGCGGTCGTGGACACCTGGTCGGCGGCGCCCTCGGTCGTCCGCGACGCGGCCCGGCTGCTCGCGGACCGCGTGGACCGCTTCGTCTACGTGTCGAGCCGCTCGGTCTACGCCTGGCCGCAGACGGCGGGTCTGACCGAGGACGGGGCGCTGGTCGAGGGCTCGGCGGACGCCGGCGACGTGCCGTACGCCGAGGCCAAGCGGGGCGGCGAGCTGGCGGCCGTCGAGGCGTTCGGCCCGGCCCGCACCCTCTTCGTCCGCGCGGGGCTGATCATCGGCCCGTACGAGAACATCGGCCGGCTGCCGTGGTGGCTGGGGCGGATCGCCCGGGGCGGCCCGGTCCTCGCACCCGGACCGCGCGCGCTGCCGCTCCAGTACATCGACGTCCGCGACTTCGCCGAGTGGACGGCCGACGCCGCCGCGGCCGGCCTCTCGGGCGCGTACAACCTGGTCTCGCCGCCCGGACACACCACGACCGAAGAGCTGCTCGACGCCTGTGTGCGGGCGACCGGCTCGGACGCCGAACTGCGCTGGACCGACCCGGAGACGCTCCTCGCCGCCGGAGTCGAGCCGTGGTCCGATCTGCCGATCTGGATCCCGCCGGGCGAGCTGTACGAGGCGATGCACCGCGCCGACGTCTCCAAGGCGCTCGCGACCGGGCTGCGCTGCCGACCGGTGGCCGAGACGGTCGCGGACACCTGGGCCTGGCTCCGGTCGATCGGCGGGGCGGCCCCGCAGCGCGCGGACCGGCCGTCGGTGGGGCTCGCCCCGGAGCGGGAGGCGGCGCTCCTGTCGGACTGAGGTCCGTATCGATGGGGCTGAACGCAGGGGACCTGCCGTACGTATGAAGTCCCATGCGACGCACAAGAAAACGTTCGACACGCGCGAAACGAGCGGTGGCCGCCTCCGTCGCCCTGATTCTGGGCGGGGGCGGCCTGATCGCCGCCAATGTCTATGCCTCGGCCGGCCAGGGCTGGGGCGATCGGCCGCCGCCGCCCGACCGGCAGAACGCGGTCTCGACGATCGACTGTCCCGACGTCGGCGAGGAGCTGACCCGGGTACCGGATTCCTCGAGGACCGCGGTGGACCGCGAACTCGCCACGATGGACAGTCAGATCACCGTCGCGTACCAGCGCCTCGCCGACAACAAGGAGCGGGTGGAGAGCGACCCGGCCTTCGCCGAGCAGCAGATCCTGACCCCGCTCAGGAACGAGCGGCTCAACATCCTGCAGCGGATCCGGCAGATGGTCGGTCAGCAGCTCGACAGCCTCGCGCCGTGCACCCTGCGCGCGGACGACGAGGAGCCGGCCGGCGGGGACCAGGGCGGTGAGGGGGAGCCGGGGGAGCCCGGCGAGGAGGAGCAGGACCAGGGCCAGGCGGGGAACGGGCCCAAGGCCTCCGACTTCGTCGACATCACCACCGTGCAGCCGAACGTGACCCCCCCCAAGCAGCGCCGGGGCGCCTCGCGAGGCTCGTTCGTCACCAACTGCGGCACGAACCGGAACGGCAAGTTCAACCCGGACAACGTCATCGTCGCGCCGGGAGTGAGCAACGGCGCCCACCATATGCACGACTACGTCGGCAACCAGGCCAACGACGCCTTCGCCAGTGACCGCGACCTGGCCAGGGGCCGGACCACCTGCCGTAACCAGGGCGACCGTTCGACGTACTACTGGCCCGTGCTGCGCCTCCAGAACGGACAGGCGGAGGCCGACGCGAACGCGGACGGCGGCGGCAAGGACCAGAACGTGGGCGAGATCCAGACACCCGCCCAGGTCACCCTGAACTTCGTCGGCAGTCCGGTCTCCAAGGTCACCGCGATGCCCCGCTTCCTGCGGATCATCACGGGCGACGCCAAGGCCTTCACCAACGGCGACGCGAACGCCAACGCGTCCTGGTCCTGCACCGGTTTCGAGAACCGCCAGCTGAAGGACAAGTACCCGATCTGCCCCGAGGGCAGCAAGGTGGTGCGGACCTTCCGCTTCCAGAGCTGCTGGGACGGACAGAACACCGACAGCGCCAACCACCGCACCCATGTGGCCTTCGCCGACCCGGCCAGCGGGCGCTGCGGCAACGGCTTCCGGGCCATTCCGCAGCTCGTCCAGCGGATCGTCTACGACGTGCCGCCCGGCCCCGGTTTCGCCGTCGACTCCTTCCCCGAGCAGCTCCACAAGCCGATCACCGACCACGGCGACTTCATCAACGTCTTCGACCAGCGGCTGATGCGGAGGGTGGTGAGCTGCATCAACGAGGGGCGCCGCTGTTCCTAGTGGCCTCCGGATCCGTGTTCCGACCCGTGTTCCGACCCGTGCCCGGAACCGTGTTCCGACCCCTGCTCCGACCCGTCTCCGGAGGATTGCGACGCGTGCGGCGCGTGCGGCTCGGTGGTCTCGACCTGACCACCGAGCCGTTCGCGTACCTGCTTCACCGTGCCGGCGTCGGCGGACACGGTCCACTTACGGCCGACGAGATACGAACCGCCGTAGTCCTTCGACTCGTTGAGCCACTCGCGCTGCCCGCGGTCGGTCGCGAAGGTGGTGAGGATGTACGTCCCGTCGTCCGTCGCGCACTTCGCCTGGCGGAGCTCGGCCGCGTCCGTCTGGAGGTCGGGGTCGCAGCCGGCGCGCTCCGCGATCTGCTCCAGGGTGCCGCTCGCCTCCTCGGGCGCCTCCGCCTGCGACCGGCACCCCGTCACGGCGACCGTCGCCGCCAGAAGGGCCAGGGCCACCGTCGTCGTCGTTCGTCGCGTGCGCATCAGCATCCGCCCATCCTGCCCGCCCGGTCGCGCCGAGGTGACCGGAATCCGATCGGTTACGGTTTGGGGGGATATCTCCCGAGGACGTACCGATACGGAGTCGACGCCATGCCCGCCATCCCCGCCGCCACCGTCGCCAACCTCCGCGACCTGGGCACGCTCCCCCTCGGTGAGGGGCGCAGCGTCCGCTCGGGGCGGCTCTTCCGGTCCGCGCAGCTCGACCGGCTCGATCCGGCGGACACGGCGGTGGCCGCGCTCGGCATCCGTACCGTCGTCGACTTCCGTACGGCGCAGGAGCGGGCGGACCGGCCCGACCGGGTGCCGTCGGACGTGCGGCTGCTCGTCGCCGACGTGCTCGCCGACCATCTGGCCGCCAGCGGCCTGCCGCCCGCCGCCCGGCTGAAGACCCTGCTCACCAACCCGATGCTGGCCGAGCAGGCGCTCGGCGGGGGCCGGGCCCAGGAGGCCTTCGCCCGGACGTACCGGGCCTTCGTGTCGAGCGACTCCGCGCGCGTCGCCTACCGGGTGTTCCTCACCGCGCTGGGCGATCCGCGCGGCGGGCCGCTGCTCTTCCACTGCACGGCGGGCAAGGACCGCACGGGCTGGGCGGCGGCGGTGGTGCTGTCGCTGCTCGGCGCGGACGAGAAGACGGTCCTGGCGGAGTACCTGTCGGTCAATCCGGCGGTGCGGCAGGCGTTCGCGCCGATGATCGAGGGGTTCACGGCGCAGGGCGGCGATCCGGAGCTGGCGCTGACCCTGATCGGGGTCGTACCGGAGTATCTGGAGGCGGCGCTGGACGAGGTGGCGGTCCGGCACGGCTCGATGGAGCGGTACGTACGGGACGGCCTGGGCGTCCCCGACGAGGTGACGGCCGTGATCCGCGAGCGCCTGACGGTCTACGACGTCTGAGCCGCGACGCCACCCGGGGGCCGGCTCCGACCGCCGCCGGGCGGCCGTCCGCCGGGGTGACCATCGGATGATTCGCTCGTTCTGCTGAACGTGAGCACCCAGGAACTCGCCTCCTTCTCCTTCGGCCCGGTCGATGTCGAACAGGCCGAGGCCGCGCTCGTCGAGCACTACCCGCGACTGGTCCGGATCGCGTACCTCGTGCTGCCGCCCTCCCTGGGGCGCAACCGGCGGGTGCTGACGGCGCACGCGCTCGTCCAGCGCTCGCTGCCGGGACGGCGGACCTCCGGGGCCGGAGTCCCGGGGCCGCACCGCTCCGAGGACGCGGTCGACCCCGGGTACGCGTACGTCCGGGTCGAGGTGCTCCGGCAGGCGTTCGTCGCGGGGCTGCCGCTGCGGCGCCGGGCGCTGCCCCGGCGGGCGCAGTTCCCACCGCTGCTGCCGCACGTCTGGGGGCTCCGGCTGTTCCCGCGGGCGGGCGGCGCCGACGAACTGGCGCTGGACCAGCGGCTCTCCGCCATGACCGGACCGGCGCGCGCGGTGTACGTGCTGCGGTGGCTGGAGCGGCAGGGCGATCCGGAGGTGCTGCGGGTGCTCACGGCGGCCGGGGTGGCGGAGCCGGACGCGGAGGCGGCGCTCGTGGCGGCCGGCGAGGTGGAGGTGGCGCTGGGCATCGGTGCGGCGGGCCTGCTGGACTCGCCCGAGTTCGATCCGTGCTCCCTCCAGGCCCGGCCGACGGATCTGATGCGCCGCCGGCAGCACGGCAGGGCGGCGCTCGCCGCGGCGGCGGCCGTCCTGGTCTGCGGGACGCTGCTCGGGCTGCCCGGGGAGGGCTGGGGGCCGGGTGGCGCCTCCGCGCCGTCGTACGCGCGCAATCCGGCCGCGGAGGCCGCGCTCGACCCGGGAAGGCTGCGACGCGTCCCCGCCGGGTTCTGGCAGCACTCGGCGCGGACGGACTTCTCGGTCTGGCCGGCGCGGGGTGCCCTGGTGGACGACCGGGCGCTGCTGCGGCGGGCGCTCGCGGTGTGGGCGCGGCCCGGCGCTTCGGTGCGGTCCTCGGCGACACCGGGGACGCCGGTGGGACCGCCGATGGGACCGCCGCACCTGCTGTACGCGGGCGAGGTGGACGGTTCGCGCGTGGTGCTCTTCCACGACGGGCTGCGGGCGGTGCGGTACGCCGAGCCGTCGGCGGGGACGGCCGGTGCGGCGCTGGACTTCGCGCGGACGGACGGGGCGGACGAGGCCGGCTCCGCGGCCCTCGTCCTCTCCCGTACGTCGGCCAACGTCCGCTATGTGACGGCCCCTTGGGTCCGGGAGACGGCCGTACGGGACCTCCTGGCGCCGGCGAAGGCACCCTGGCGGCTCGAACGGGACGTGCACGGCGTCACGCAGCCGCTGCTCAGCCCGGCCCAGGCACAGGGGTGCGCGGCGTGGAACACGCTCCAGGTGCGGGACACCACGGGGGTGCGGCTGCTGGCCGATCTGGGCGAGCTGGCGCCGGCCAGGCTGACCTCGGGACCGCCCGGGGCGCCCGCGGACGTGACGGGGAAGGCGGCGCGGTCGCTCTGGGAGCGGGCGGCCTGCCGGCTGACGGCGGTCCGCTCGCACGGGGTGCGGTCGGTGAACGCCTGGCGGTTCGCCGAGCAGCGGCTGCCGGAGGACGGGGGCCGCGCGGCCTGGGTGTGCGCCCGCGCGGAGACCTGGCGGGGCACGGGCAGCCGGGTCCTCGCCCAGTTCCAGGTCCCCGCGCCGGGGGTGGCCGCGGCCGTGGTGGCGCAGGCCGAGGAGTCCCCGGCCTGCGGGGTGCGGGAGCCGCGGGTCCTCGCCGGCGTGCTCTGGCAGGCGAAGAGCGGTCGTTGGTACGTCCTGGCGGCGGGGAGCGGGGACTTCGTGGCGCTGCGGACCACGGGCGGGGTGAAGGGCGAGGCGGACGGCCCGCTGCTCGCCCTCCGGGCCGCGCCCGGCAGCCGGGCGGACCTGACAGGGACGTTGGCCGACGGAACGCGCGTGGGGGCGCTGCGTTGAACACGCGCCCGTGAGGCTCGGGCGCCGTCCCGTGGCGGGGCATGAAAAATCGGCGTGCACGACCCTGGTGCCCATTGCTTACCCCTCAGTACATTGACGTCATGTCTAATACGCAGCCTGCACCGGTGGCGTCGGAGCACATCGAACTCAAGGCACGCAAGGTCTCCTTCGACTGGGAGAAGACCCCGCTCCACTGGGTTCCCGGTGATCCGTTCACCACCCACACCATCAACGTGCTGCACCTGCTGCTTCCGGCCGGCGAGCGCTGGTTCGTGCACGTGTACAAGCAGGTGCTCCCGTTCATCACCGACGACCGGCTGCGTGACGACGTCATCGGCTTCATCGGCCAGGAGGCCGTCCACTCCCAGGCGCACGACGACGTGCTCCCCCACCTCAGGAAGCTCGGCCTGGACCCCACGCCGTACACCGCCCAGGTGGACTGGTTCTTCGAGAAGCTGCTCGGGGACCGGACCCTGCCGCCCGGCCGGGCGCGCCGCTGGTGGCTGATGGAACGGGTCGCGCTCATCGCCGCGATCGAGCACTACACGGCCTTCCTCGGCAACTGGGTCCTCAACGCGGAGGAGTTGGACCGGCGGGGAGCGGATCCGACCATGCTGGACCTGCTGCGCTGGCACGGCGCCGAGGAGGTCGAGCACCGCTCCGTCGCCTTCGAACTGTTCATGCACCTCGACGGCGGCTACCGCCGACGCGCCCGGACCTGGGCCACGGCCTTCACCGCGATGGTCTTCCTCTGGCAGCGCGGCACCCGCTTCTTCATGGAGAACGATCCCACCCTGATCGACGGCAGGGCGTCGGTCGGCCAGCTCGTCCGCAAGGGCCGCGAGGGCGTACTGCCGTCCACGCCCGATCTGCTGCGGGCGGTCCCGCGCTACCTCAGACGCGACTACCACCCCTCCCAGGAGGGGAACACGGCCCAGGCCGTCGCGTACCTGGCCGACTCCCCCGGCGCCAACGGAGGCCGCTGACCATGCCCCGTCCGCTCACCGTCGTCCTGATCGCCGGGGCCGCGGTCCTCGCCAGGCGGGCCATGCGCCGCCGGATCAACGCCGCCCCGCTCTGGCCCCTGCCCGCCCTCGACGAGCCGGTCTCCGGCCGCGGCCGGCTCGCGACCGTGACCCGGAAGGTCCTGGTCACCGAGCGCACCGAACCCGCCGAGGGCGTCGTACGGCTCCGGCTCGAAGGCACGGGCCTGCCCGCCTGGCAGCCGGGCGCCCATGTCGACCTGGTACTGCCGTCCGGGCTCGTACGGCAGTACTCGCTGTGCGGGGACCCGGCCGACACCGACACGTACACGGTCGCCGTTCGCCTCCTCGAGGAGGGCCGGGGCGGCTCGCGCGAGGTGCACGAGCAGCTCCACGAGGGCACGGAGATCGAGATCCGCGGGCCCCGGAACCGCTTCCCGCTGGTCGACGCGCCGGCGTACGTCTTCGTGGCGGGAGGCATCGGCATCACCCCCGTCCTGCCGATGCTGCGCGCGGCGGAGGCGGCGGGCGCCGACTGGCGGCTGCTGTACTGCGGGCGCAGCCGTGCCACCCTGCCGTACCTCGACGAGATCGAGAAGCTCGGCGGCGGGCGCAGCGAGACGGGAGTCCCCCCGGCCGAAGGCCGGCGGAGGGTGACGGTGGTCACCGAGGACCGAGCGGAGCAGGACGGGGGCGCCCCCGGCCGAAGGCCGGGGGAAGGGCGCCCCGCACTCGGTTTCCTCGCCGAGGTGCCCGAGGAGACGGCGGTGTACTGCTGCGGACCGGACGGCCTGATGGACGCGGTGGCCGCCGCGATGCCGGCGGGCCGGACACCGTACCTGGAGCGCTTCTCCCCCACCGCGACGAGCGGCGGCGGCCCCATCGAGCTCGAACTGCGCCGCACCGGACGTACGGTGACGGTGGCGGCGGACCAGTCCGTCCTCGACGCCGTCCGGGGCGTGGTGCCAGGGGTCGCGTACTCCTGCGAGCAGGGCTTCTGCGGCACCTGCCAACAGCGGTTCCTGGAGGGCGAGATCGATCACCGCGACGAGCTGCTCACGGACGCGGAGCGCGGCGACTCGATGCTGATCTGCGTCTCGCGCTGCGCCGGGGAACGGCTGGTGCTCGACCTTTAGCGCAGCTGCCGGGTCAGGGCAGGATCAGCCAGTCGAAGGCGAGGGCGGCCGCCAGGCCGCCCACCAGGAGCCAGGTGCCCAGCCGCGTACGGCCGTTGCGGGAGAGCTCGATCACGACACCGCAGAGGACCATGGCCAGTCCGTACACACCGACGACCAGCACCGACGTACGGCTGGCCAGCCGGATCACCAGCACGGCCGCCATGGCCACCAGCAGCACGGACGCGGCGGCTATCCGCAGTTGACGGGCCTGCTTCGGGCTCAAACCGTTGGTACTCATGTCGTGGGAGCGTATCGGACGGCCGTTAGGCTGTTCGCATGACGACCGGGGTGCGCCGCAGGATGGGCGTCGAGGAGCGCAAGCAGCAGCTGATCGGGGTGGCCCTTGAGCTGTTCAGCCACCGCTCTCCCGACGAGGTGTCCATCGACGAGATCGCCGCGGCCGCGGGGATCTCGCGGCCGCTGGTCTACCACTACTTCCCCGGCAAGCAGAGCCTGTACGAGGCGGCGCTGCGGCGGGCGGCGGACGAGCTGGCGGCCCGGTTCGTGGAGCCGCCGCAGGGCCCGCTGGGCGCGCGTCTGCTGCGCGTGATGGGCCGGTTCTTCGACTTCGTCGACGATCACGGGCCGGGTTTCGCGGCGCTGATGCGGGGCGGCCCCGCGGTGGGCTCGTCGACGACGAACGCGATGATCGACGAGGTGCGGCAGGCCGCGTACGAGCAGATCCTGGCCCATCTGGACGTCGAGCGCCCCTCGGCCCGGCTCGAACTGGTCGTCCGCTCCTGGGTGTCGCTGGCCGAGTCGACGGCGCTGATCTGGCTGGACGGGCGGCGGGTGCCGCGCGCGGAGCTGGAACTGCAGCTGGTGCACGACTTCGCGGCGCTGGCGGCGGTGAGCGCGGCCTACGACACGGAGATGGCGGACGTTCTGGTCCGCATCCTCGCCGACGAACCGGCGGACGGCCCGTTCGGCGAGCTGGTCGGCCGGCTCATGGCGCTGGTGCCGCGGGTGCCGGCCCAGGGCGGTCAGACCTTGCGGTAGGCGGGTCGAGGTCGCGGACCTCGGCGGAGAGCCGTGTGGCCCCCGGCTCCTCGACGTACGCGGGCAGCAGCGCGAGCGCGAAGCCGCGCCGGTCGAGCGGCGCGCAGTGGTCCACGGTGATCTGCGGCATGAGGCGGCTCCCGGTCGCGAGGATGTCCGACCACACCCTTACGGTGATCGTCATGGACGCACAGGTGACCTTCCGGCAGGCGGACGACCGCGATCTGGACCGTCTGGTGGGGTTGTTCGACAGGGCCGCGGGCTGGATGGTCCGCAACGGGATCGACCAGTGGAAGCCGGGCGACAAGAGCGCCGAGCACTTCCGGGCGCGGATGGCGGCCGGCGAGGTGTGGCTCATGGCCCGTGACGGCCGGGCCGTGGGGGCGTACGAGCTGTGGTGGGAGGACGAGCCGGCGTGGGGCCCGCAGCCGCCCGTCGCGGGCTACGTCCACCGGCTGATGACCGACCGGGAGGCCGCCCCCGCCGGAGCCGGCCGCGCGCTCCTCGCGCACGCGGAGGAGCGGATCGCGGCCGGCGGGAGGGCGGTGGCCCGGCTGGACTGTGTCGCGAGCAACCCGCGGCTCCGTACGTACTACGAAGCCGCGGGCTACACGGTCGTCGGCGAGGAGCCCGGGAAGGTCGCCGCCGACGGCACGTACTACGGGGTCACGCTCCTGGAGAAGGCGCTCACCCGGCCCTGAACACCGCGACCGTGCGGGCCGGGACGGTGAAGGTCCCCGAACCGGCCTCGTATGAAGCGGACTTGACCACGGCGTCCGAGCCCCCGGCCTGGACCGGGTGGAGGGCGTAGCCCTGACCGGCCAGGGCGGCGACCCGCTGGGTCTGCCGCTCGGGCGTGGCGTTGAAGACCACGACCAGGCCGCCCAGGCGCATGGTGATCACGCCCGGGGTCTCACCGGTGCCGGAGAGCGGGAAGGACAGGGCGTCCTGGACCTGCCCGGCGGTGGCGAGGGAGAAGACGGACTCGGTCGTACGGATCCTCTGCAGGTCCCGGTAGGCGGCCGAGGCGCCGTCGATCTCCTTGCAGCCGACGGTGAGGGCCGGGGCGGTCAGCAGCGGCTTTCCGTACCCCCACTTGGCCTTGTTGTCGGCCGCCGGAGGCAGGCCGCGGCCGAAGCCGTTGCCGTCCCGGCAGTCCCAGTGGACCGCGTTGAACCAGTCGCCGCTGTCGTACGAGTTGCGGTCGAGCGACTTGGAGCGCAGCAGGTCCGAGCCCGCCTGGGAGAGCGCGGGGCCCTGCGAGAGCGTCGCCGTCGCCATGGCGAGGACCTGCATCCTGGACCGGTCGGCGGCCGAGGTGGTCGCCGGGAGCTTGAAGGCGAGCGCGTCGTACAGGGTCTCGTTGTCGTGGGCGTCGGCGTAGGCGAGGGCGTCGCCGGGGGCGGCCGCGTAGCCGGCCGGGGAGCCGTTGTAGTCGACCTGGCTGCCCTTGACCGTACGGCCGGAGGTGTCGGTGAAGGAGTAGTCGGCGAGGTTGCCGGACAGTCCGACCTTGATCAGGTCCTGGTAGTGCAGGAGCCGGGCCTTCTGCTCGTCCGGGGTGCCGTTGGCCGAGGAGGAGTTGGGTTCGGTGAAGAGACCGGAGGCGAAGCCCTGGACGCCCGGGTCCTCGTCGAAGGGGCCGCCGCCGCGGACGGCGTCACGGGCCCGGTCGGAGAAGGTCGCGACGCCCGTGCCGGCCATGTTCTTCTGGGTGGCCTGGACGAAGCGGGAGTCGTCGGCGATCTCGCCGAAGTTCCAGCCCTCGCCGTAGAGCACGATCGCCTTGCCGTCGACGCCGTCCTTGGCCACGGTCAGCGCGTCCAGGGCCTTGCGGACGGCGAGGATGTTCTCCTTCGGGTGATGGCCCATGAGGTCGAAGCGGAAGCCGTCCACCTTGTACTGCCTGGCCCAGGTGACGACCGAGTCGACGACGAGCTTGCCCATCATGGCGTTCTCGGGTGCGGTGTTGGCGCAGCAGGTGGAGGTGGCGACGGAGCCGTCGGCCTGGAGCCGCTGGTAGTAGCCGGGCACGACCTTGTCGAGGACGGACTTGTCGGCCTGGCCGCTCGCCACGGTGTGGTTGTAGACGACGTCCATGACCGTGCGCAGTCCGGCGCCGTTGAGCGACTGGACCATCTGCCGGAACTCGACCGTACGGCGGGTGCCGTCGGGGTCGGTGGAGTAGGAGCCTTCGGGGACGGTGTAGTGCAGCGGGTCGTAGCCCCAGTTGTAGGCGTCCTTGGCCGCGGCGGCGGCGACGCAGGCCTGCTGCTCCTCGGAGTCGGGGGCGTAGACCTTGAGGTCGCACGCCGGCTGGGTCTGCTCGGACTTCTTCTCGGGGATGGTGCCGATGTCGAAGGCCGGGAGGAGGTGGACGTAGGACGTTCCGGAGGCGGCGAGGGCCTTCAGGTGCCGTGAGCCCTTGCTGCCGGCGTCGGTGAAGGCGAGGTAGGTGCCCTTGTGGGCGGGGACGGCCGTGGTGTCCGCGACCGAGAAGTCACGGATGTGGAGCTCCTGGATCTGGGCGTCCCGCAGCGGTACGGCCGCCGGCTTGGCCAGGCTCTTCCAGCCCTTGGGGGCGAGCTTCGGGTCCGCGAGGTCGACGACCAGGCTGCGGGCCGAGTCGGTGGTCAGGGCGGTGGAGTAGGGGTCGGTGACCTTGTTGGTGACGATCTGCCGGACGGTGGGTGCCCAGACCTTGACCACGTAGCGGTACGGCTTGCCCGTCCACGCGCGCGTGCCGGTGACCGACCAGACGCCGGAGGCGTCGTCACGGCGCATGGGCACGGTCCTGCCGCCGAGTTCGAGCGCGACGGACTGGGCGGTGGGCGCCCAGAGGGACAGGGTGGGGCGGCCGCCCCGGAACACCGGGCCGAGCGCGGCCCCGGTCGCCTTCGACGCGTAGAGGTCGTCGAGGACACCGGCGAGCTGGACGCCCGTGGCGGTCAGGACGGCGCCGTTCGCCGCGTACTGGGCGGCGACGAGCTGCCCCTTGAGCGCCTCGCGGACACGGTCGCGGTCGCGCGGGTCGACCGTGAAGGCTCCGTACGCCTTCAGGTGCGGGAAGGCGGCCTTCTGGGCGTCGGTCAGCTCGGTGCGGTGCAGGCGCAGCGCCCGGCGGTCGTCGCCGGTGAGCGTCCCGTTCTCGACCGTGATCGAGCCGGCGCGGGAGGAGAGGAGCACGCTGGAGGCGGCGGCGTCGCTGCCGTTCCAGGCGAGGGTGGTCTCGTCGATCCAGATCGCCTCGGCCTTGGTGAGGTCGAGCGCGGCGCCGCTGCCCTTGGGCTGCGGCAGCAGGTACTTCTCCTGGCCGCCGAGCAGCCACACCTCATGGCCGTCGGCCTTGAGGTCGAGGGACTGGTCGGTCGGCAGGTCCTTCTCGTCGCCCTTGTGGAGGATGTACGAGAGGGAGGTGGCACCGGCCGCGAGCGGGACCTCGTAGACCGCTCCGTAGGCGTCGGTGCGCACCGGCTCCAGCGGCCTGCTCCAGTCGGTGGGGTTCGCGGCGCCGGTCCAGGTGTGCAGGCCCCAGCCGGCGAGGTCGCCGTCGGCGCGCTGGTAGTGCAGGACGGCCTTCGTGGTGTCCTGGGGCGGGTACGCGCCTTCGGGCGCGGCGTTCAGGACCTCGGGCCTGCCCTGCTCGATCCAGACCTCGCCGGTCCTGGACAGGTCGATGGCGCGGTCCGCGTCGGTGTCCTTGACGCCGTCCTTGTTCACGGCGATGAAGCCGACCGAGGAGGCGCCGGGCTTGAGCTTGACGTAGGCGAAGGCCCCGTAGGCGTCACGGCCGGTGAAGGGCTTGCCCGCGGGCCACGTGGTGCCCTCGCCGTCGGCGATGTCACCCCAGGTGTACAGGCCCCAGTCGGCGTAGTCTCCGTCGGCGCGCTTGTAGTGGACGATCGCGTAGTCGCGCTGGGTGGCGGTCGGCGGCTGCTCGACGGCCGGGGCGCCGCTGGTGGTCGCGGCGGTCGCGCTCGCGGTACGGCCGGCGCTGTCGACGACGACGGCCTTGTAGCGCAGGGCCGTTCCGGCGGGCGCGGTGATCTTCTGGGTGACCTTGTACGGGGCGTGGTCGGCGGAGCCGAGGACCTGCCACTTTCGGTTGCCGGTCTGGGCGGCGAAGACGACGCGGTTCAGCTGCCCGCCGGTGACGTCGGCGGAGAGCTCGACGGTGCCGGTGGCCCCGGCCTCGGGGGCCTTGAGGGTGATCTTCGGTGTGGAGGCGGGCGCGCCGAGCGGCCCGGCGGCCTTGAGCACGAGCGAGCCGAGCGCCGGGACGGTCACGGTGACCTTGGTGTCGGTGGCGCTGGTGACGCGGGCGTCGCCGCCGTGGATCGCGGTGAAGTCCATGCCCGCGGAGCCGGTCGGGATCTCGACGGTCCTCGCCTCGGTGGAGCTGTTGACGGCGACGACGTACTCGGTCCTGGAACGGGCGTCGGTGCGGGAGAAGGCGTAGACGGAGCCCTCGGCGTACCGCTGCTCCTGGATGCCGTCGCGGAGCGCCGGGTGCTTCCTTGTGAGCGCGGAGAGCGCGGCGATCTGGCGGTAGAGGGGGTGGGTGGTGTCGTACGCGTCGGTGGCGTGGGTGCGGTCGGTGCCGAGCTGGTCGTCGTCCAGGTAGTCGGCGGTCTTCGACGCGAAGAGGGTCTGGCGGGAGTCCTTGTCGCCGCCGGCGCCGGTGTAGCCCTGCTCGTCGCCGTAGTAGACGACGGGGTTGCCTCGGGTGAGGAACATCAGCTCGTTGGCGAGCCGGTAGCGCTGGAGGAGTTCGGCGTCGCCGGCCTTCGGGTTGTCCTGCTTGAGGAAGGTGCCGAAGCGGCCCATGTCGTGGTTGCCGAGGAAGGGCACCGACTCGTAGGCGTTGGCCTTGTCGGTGGTGTAGCGGTAGTCCTGGCCGAAGAGGTTGGCCAGCTTCTCCGCCGTACCGCCCTGGGAGGCGAAGGCGCGGGCGGCGTCCTGGAAGGGGAAGTCGAGGGTGGCGTCGAGGCGGCCCTCGGTCACGTACGGGGCGGTGATCGCCGGGTCGGCGGAGTAGACCTCGCCGAACATGAAGAAGTCGTCGCGGCCGCGCTTGGCCGCGTACTCGTCGAGAGCGGTGGCCCACTGGGTCCAGAACGCGGTGTCGACGTGCTTGACGGTGTCGATGCGGAAGCCGTCGATGTCGAAGTCGCGGACCCAGCGCTGGTAGATCCTCTCCATGCCCTGGACGACCTCGGGACGCTCGGTCCACAGGTCGTCCAGGCCGACGAAGTCGCCGTACTGGGAGGACTCGCCTGCGAAGGTCGAGTCACCCCGGTTGTGGTACATCGTCGGGTCGTTGAGCCAGGACGGGACCTTGAGGTTCTTCTTCCCGGCGGGGACGACGGGGGTGCGGGGGAAGGAGTCCGTGTCGACGCGCGGGAACGTTCCGTCGGCCGCGGCGGCGCGGTCGTCGAAGGGGACGCCGTCCTTCGTCAGATACGGGAAGGCGCCCTTGGAGAGGTAGTCGTAGCTCTTCTCCCGGTAGTCGACGACGTCGGCGGTGTGGTTGGTGATGACGTCGAAGAAGACCTTCATGCCCTTGGCGTGGGCCTTGTCGATCAGTCTCTCCAGGTCGGCGTTGGTGCCGAAGTGCGGGTCGACCTGGGTGAAGTCGGTGATCCAGTAGCCGTGATAGCCGGCGCTCGCGTCCTTGCCGGTGCCCTGGACGGGCTGGTTCTTGAAGATCGGCGCCATCCAGATGGCGGTGGTGCCGAGGCCCTTGATGTAGTCGAGCTTCTTGGTGAGCCCCTTCAGGTCACCGCCCTGGTAGAAGCCCTTGTCGGCGGGGTCGAACCCGGTGTCGAGCCGGGTGCCGGTGAGCCCGCCGCGGTCGTTGGCGGGGTCGCCGTTGGCGAACCGGTCGGGCAGCACGAAGTAGAACTGCTCGCGCGTGAGGTCGTGCCGCGCGGGCTGCGCGGCGAGCGCCCGGTCGGACGGCGGGGGTGGTGGCGGCGGCGCGGCCGCGGCCGGGAGGGCGGGCACCATCGCCGCGCACAGGGCGGTGGCCACGGCGGCCGCCGTTCTCTTGCGTATCACGGGGGTTCTCCCTGGAGGTACGGGAAGGGGGGCCGCCCCGGCGGGGCGGCCCTGAGGAGAGGAACGGTCAGCTGCGGAAGGTGTCGTTCAGGACGATCTGGCCGGAGGCGGGGACCGTCGCGGTGCGGTTGGCGCCCGACTCCCAGGTCACGTTGCCCGCCGCGTCCTTGCGGACGTACTTGTACTCGAAGGCCGTGCCGGCCGGCAGGGCGACGTCGAGCTTCCAGACCGGGTACGAGGCCGGGTCCAGCTTCAGGGCGGCGGACGGGGACCAGTCGCCCAGCTCCGGGCGGTTACCGGTCACGTAGATGTCCTGGCCGACCACGGTGGTGGCGTTGACGTCGAAGGCGGCTCCGGCGCTCGCGGGCGGCGGGGTCGTCGTGCCGCCGCAGCTCTTCGCGTTCACGTGCAGCGCCAGCGCCGTGTTCGATGCCAGCGTGGCCGTGAACTGGCCTGCCGCGTTCACCGTCACCGGCGTGTCGGACTGCACGTCGCAGTACGTGCCGGCCGGCAGCCCCGTCTGGAACGTGCGGGTCAGCGACGAGCCCTCGTGGTTGAGGGCGACGTAGGCCTTGTCGCCACGGCCGAACGCGATCGCGTTGTTGCCGTTGTCCCACCAGTTGCCGACCGAGGTCCCCCGCGCCGCGTTGCGGAAGCCCACCATGGAGGCGATCTCGCGCCACGCGTGCTGGCACTTCCAGCCGTCGCTGTAACAGGCGTCGACCTGACCGCCGCCCGGGGCGCCCGCGTCCTTGTCGGACCACTCGTAGCCGGAGTGGACGTCCGGGGAGCCGTACGGCCAGGCCAGCATGAAGACGCTCGCCAGTGTGTAGGTGGCGCCCGCCTTGTAGTTGAGGGTGTCCCCGCCGCGCTCGGTGTCGTGGTTGTCCACGAAGACCCCGGCCGCGCCGGAGGGCATGTAGCCCCAGGACTCGCCGAAGTTGTTCAGGTACGCGAGCTTCTCCGAGCCGAAGATCCGCTTGAGGTCGCGTGCGTAACGGAACTCCTGCACGTCCCCGTTGCCCAGGTACTCGCTCGGCGAGACCGCCTCGCCGGCCCCGTATATCGCCTCCTGCTTCCAGTAGACGCCCGGGTTGCTCAGCCGCGACTTGATGTTCGCGAGGTCCGCGGCCGGCATGTGCTTGGCGGCGTCCACCCGGAAGCCGTCCACGCCGAGGGAGAGCAGGTCGTTCATGTAGCCGGCGATGCGACCGCGGACGTAGTCCTCGCCGGTGTCGAGGTCGGGCAGCTGGACCAGCTCGCAGTTCTGGACGTTGGTCCGGTCCTGGTAGTTCGAGATGGTGGCCCGGCAGTCGTCCATGTCGGCGCCCGAGTACAGCCCCGGGTAGTCGTACTTGGAGAACGAGGTCCCGCCCGTTCCCGTGCCCGAGGCGTTCGACATGTGGTTGATGACGGTGTCGGCGACGACCTTCACGCCCGCCGCGTGACAGGTGTCGACCATGGCCTTGAAGGCGGTGCGGTCGCCGAGCGGTCCGGCGATCCTGTAGCTGACGGGCTGGTAGGCGGTCCACCAGGTCGAGCCCTGGATCCGCTCCTGGGGCGGTGACACCTGCACGTAGCCGTACCCGGCCGGACCGAGCTGGTCCGTACAGGCCTTGGCCACCGAGGTGAACTTCCACTCGAACATCACCGCGGTGACGTCCTTGGGGCCGGGTGCCGCCGCCTGTGCCGGGGCGGGCGGCGCCGTGACGGCCACAGCGGCTCCCGCCACGAGGGCGAGTGCAGCGGCCACGGTCTTTCTGGCCATGATTCCTCCTGACGACGTCCCTGTCGCAAGAAGTTGCCGAAAGTGTCAGCAACTGTTTTCAGCCGTGACCGTACGAGTGCCCCGACCCCGGGTCAACCCTTGGGGCCCCTCAATGCAGGGAGTTACGCAAGGAGTTGCAGCGAGGTACCGGCCGGCGGCTGCGCCGTGGAGCCCCGGACCACCAGCTCCGGCTGGAAGACGAACTCCGTGCGCTGCACGGGGTTCCCCTCCACCTCCTCCAGGAGCGCCCCCACCGCCGCCGTCGCCATCGCCTGCACGGGCTGGCGCACGGTGGTCAGCGGCGGGTCGGTGAAGGCGATCAGCGGCGAGTCGTCGAAGCCGATGACCGACACGTCACCGGGCACGTCGAGGCCCCGCGCGCGCACCGCGCGGATCGCGCCGAGCGCCATCAGGTCGGAGCCGCACACGATCCCGGTGCAGCCCTGGTCCAGCAGGGTGTCGGCCGCCGCGTGCCCGCCCTCGACGCCGAACAGCGTGGGACGGACGTACCGTTCGGCCTCCTCCCGCTCCATCCCCAGGAGCTGGTGCAGCTCGGCCGCGAAGCCCTCCGCCTTGCGGCGCGAGGGCACGTAGCGGGTGGGGCCGATCGCCAGACCGATCCGCTCGTGGCCCAGCTCGACCAGATGCCGCACGGCCATCCGCGCGGCCGCCCGGTCGTCGGACGAGACGAAGTTGGCGTCGATCCGCTCGTTGAAGCCGTTGATGAGGACGAACGGGACGCCCCGAGCGGCCAGCCGGACGTAACGCTCCGGGTCGGCGGAGGCGTCGGCGTGCAGCCCGGAGAGGAAGATGATGCCGGTGACCCCGCGCTCCTCCAGCTGCTCGACCAGCTCGTCCTCGGTGGCGCCGCCGGGCATCTGGGTGCAGAGCACCGGGGTGTAGCCGTGCCCGGCCAGGACCTGCTCGATGACCTGCGCGAACGCGGGGAAGATCGGGTTCGTCAGCTCCGGCACGAGCAGGCCGACCAGGCCCGCGCTGCGCCGTTTCAGCCGTACGGGACGCTCGTAGCCGAGCACGTCGAGCGCGGCCAGGACGCGGTGCCGGGTCCCGCCGGCCACGCCCGCCTTGCCGTTGAGGACCCTGCTGACCGTGGCCTCGCTGACCCCGGACTGGGCCGCGATGTCCGCGAGCCGTGGGGGGTACGCTTCTTGTCTCCTCCGGGGGGGGGAGGTTTGCCCCCCTCCCCCCCGATGGGTTTTGATGGGAGCTCTCCCCCTC
>NZ_JBHUYJ010000002.1:54470-173257 GCF_042668715.1 Streptomyces sp. NPDC057271 | reverse complement strand
ACTCCTCCTTTTTTTGAGGGCCCCCTTCGCCCTTGCCCCCCTCACCCCGAGGGGGGGACGAAGGCCCCCACGCCCCGCGGCCCCTCTCCCCCCCCCCCCCCCGGCAGGGGGATGCTCACACCGCCCACCAGACGGTGGTGTCGGCGGGCAGCTCCACGACGCCCTCCCCGTGGGAGATCGGCTCGTTGGAGAGGAGGAACCGGCCGGGCAGCGGGACGGATATGGCCCGACCGGTGGTGTTGGCGGTGCAGACGAAGCCGTCGCGGCGGAAGGAGAGCACACCCTCCGGTGCCTCCAGCCACTCGACGTCCTCGCCCGCACCGAGTTCGGGGCGCTCACGGCGCACGGCGAGCGCGCTGCGGTACAGCTCCAGGGTGGAGCCGGGGTCGCCGGCCTGCGCCTCGACGCTGAGCCCGCCCCAGGTGGCGGGCTGCGGCAGCCAGCTGCCGCCGTCACCGAAGCCGTACGAGGGGCCCTCGACGGTCCACGGGATGGGCACCCGGCAGCCGTCGCGGAAGCCGTCCTGACCGGTGGCCCGGAAGAACGAGGGGTCCTGGCGGACCTCGTCGGGCAGGTCGGTGACGTCCGGCAGGCCGAGCTCCTCGCCCTGGTAGACGTACGCCGATCCGGGCAGCGCAAGCATCAGCAGCGTCGCGGCCCGGGCGCGGCGCAGACCGAGAGCGCGGTCGCCCTGCTCGCGCAGCTGGGTGCCGAGGCCGGGCGGGTTGGCGAAGCGGGTGGCGTGCCGGGTGACGTCGTGGTTCGACAGCACCCAGGTGGTGGGCGCGCCGACCGGGCGCATCGCGGCGAGCGAGGCGTCGATCACCCGGCGCAGCTCGACGGCGTCCCAGTGGGTGCCCAGGTACTGGAAGTTGAACGCCTGGTGCATCTCGTCGGGGCGCACGTAGTGGGCGGTGCGCTCGACGGTCGGGGTCCACGCCTCGGCGACGAGGACGCGCTCTCCGTCGTACTCCGAGAGGACCTGGCGCCAGGAGCGGTAGATCTCGTGGACGCCGTCCTGGTCGAAGAAGGGCATGACGTCGTTGCCGAGCAGCTTGAGCTGGTCGTGGGCGCCGATGTCCGGCAGTCCCTCGGCCTTCACCAGTCCGTGGGCGACGTCGACCCGGAAACCGTCGACGCCCATGTCGAGCCAGAAGCGCAGGATCGAGCGGAACTCGTCGCGTACGGCCGGGTGCTCCCAGTTGAAGTCGGGCTGCTCCGGCGCGAAGAGGTGCAGGTACCACTCCCCGGGGGCGCCGTCCGCCTCGTCGACCCGCGTCCAGGCGGGGCCGCCGAAGATGGACTCCCAGTCGTTGGGCGGCAGTTCACCGTTCTCGCCCTTCCCCGGGCGGAAGTGGTAGCGCTCACGCAACGGGGAGCCGGGACCCTCGCGCAGCGCGCGCTGGAACCACTCGTGCTGGTCGGAGGAGTGGTTGGGCACCAGGTCGACGATGATCCGCAGGTCCAGCTCGTGCGCCTCGCGGATGAGCGCGTCGGCGTCGAGGAGGCTGCCGAACATCGGGTCGATGGCCCGGTAGTCGGCGACGTCGTAGCCGGCGTCGGCCTGCGGGGAGGCGTAGAAGGGGCTCAGCCAGACGGCGTCGACGCCCAGCTCCTTCAGATACGGAAGCCGGCCGCGGATGCCCTCCAGGTCGCCCATGCCGTCGCCGTTTCCGTCGGCGAAGCTGCGTGGGTAGACCTGGTAGATCACCGCGTCTCTCCACCAACCCGTGTGCGTGCCGGTGGTCGGGGCGGCGTCGGGGGCAGCGAGGTGCTGGGTCATGTCTTCCTTGGGAGGTAAGGAGGTACGTACGTGTGGGGTGTTCGGGCTCAGCCCTTGACGGCGCCGGCGGACATGCCGGTCACCAGGTGCCGCTGGGCGAAGAGGAACACCAGCGCCGCGGGGATGGCGATGAGCACGGAGGCCGCGGACATCGGACCCCACTGGGCGCCGTACTGGTTGACGAACTTCTGCAGGCCGCCCGCGAGGGTGAGGTTCTCGTCCCCGACCATGAACGCGGAGGCGTAGGCGACCTCGCCCCAGGCGGTGATGAAGGAGTAGAACGCCGTCACCGCGATGCCGGGCTTGGCCAGCGGCAGGATCAGCCGCCAGAAGGTGCCGAACGGGTTGAGGCCGTCGACCTGGCCCGACTCGTCGATCTCGCGCGGGATGGTGTCGAAGAAGCCCTTCATCATCCAGGCGCAGAAGGGGACGGCGATGGTCAGGTACGTGATGACCAGACCGGCCGCCTTGTTGAGCAGCCCCAGCGACGACATGATGTTGTAGATCGGCACGATCAGGACGGCGACCGGGAACATCTGGGTGATCAGCAGCGTCCACATCAGTCCGCGCTTGCCGGGGAACCGGAAGCGGCTGACGGCGTAGCCGGTGGTGGAGGCGATGAAGACGCCGAGGACCGTGGTGAGGCCGGCGACGAGCAGCGAGTTGCCGAACCAGGTGAGGAACTCGGTGTTCTCCAGCAGGTCGGTGTAGTTCGCGAGCGTCGTCTCCTTGAGGAAGTCCGTCGTGGTCGCGTACTTCGCCGGCTTGAGCGAGGTCAGCAGGACCCACAGCACGGGGAAGACGGCGATCACGGAGGCGACGATCAGGGTCGCGTGCAGCCCGACGGAGGCGAGCGGCGAACGACGGCCTCGGGTGGGCGTGTTGGTGGCGGTGGTCACCAGACTTCTCCCTGCTTGCGGAGGACGCGCCGGTAGATCGCGGCGAAGACCATCAGGAGGACCAGGATCAGGACGCCCCAGGTGGACGACTGGGCGAAGTCACGCGGGCTGATCTCGAAGGAGAACTTGTACGCCTGCGTGACCAGGATCTGCGTGGCCTCACCGGGTCCGCCCCGGGTGAGCAGGAAGATCACCGGGAACATGTTGAAGGTCCAGATGGTGCTCAGCAGGATCACGGTGGTGGACACCGAGCGCAGACCGGGCAGCGTGATGTTGCGGAAGCGCTGCCAGGCGTTGGCGCCGTCCATCTCGGCGGCCTCGTAGAGCTCGCCGGGGATGGACTGGAGCCCGCCGAGGAGGGCGACCATCATGAACGGGATGCCGAGCCAGACGTTGACGGCGATGACCGAGAACTTGGCCCAGGTGGGGTCGTTGAGCCACGGCACGGCGTCGATCCCGGCGCCGCCGAGGATCTGGTTGAGCAGACCGTTGTCCTGGTTGTAGAGGAAGCGCCAGGCGAACACGGAGACGAAGCCGGGCACGGCCCAGGGCAGGATCAGCAGCATCCGGTAGACGGAGCGGCCGGCGATCCTGCGGTTGAGGATGTTGGCGAGGGCCAGGCCGAGGACGAAGGTGACCGAGACGCAGGCGACGGTCCACACCAGCGTCCAGCCGAGCGTGCCGAGGAACTGGGTCCCGGTCAGCGCGTCGACGTAGTTGTCCAGGCCGACGAACTCGTACGTCGCCGGGATCTGGTTGACACCGATACTCCGCTCGACATTCCGCTCGTTCGCGTTCGTGAGGGAGAGGTAGATACCCCGGATCAGCGGATAGCCGATGATCACGCCGATCACGACCACCACCGGAGCGACCATCGCCCAGGCGTACCAGTGGGTGGAGAGGGAACGGCGAACCTTGCCCTCGGGGTTGCCAGTACCACGGTGCCGGCCGCGGGCGACATCGCCCGCGGCCTTCACCGCCGACTGGCTGCTGGTGTCCACAGCCATCAGCCGGCCTGCCTTCCTGTTACTTCCAGTCCTTCAGGAGCTTGCGGTAGGAGTCACCCGTCGCCTTGGCTCCCTTTTCGGGGGTGGTCTGCCCGGTCAGGACCTTGGTGTACTCGGTGACGAGCGGGGCGAAGAGGCTGCCGGTCTCGGGGATCCAGGGGCGCTCGACGGCCTTGTCGACGACCGGCTTGAAGAAGCTGATCATCTCGTTGCTCGCGACGTCCGGCTTGACGTAGACGGACTCCCGGGTGGGGAGCAGGCTGAGCTCCGTGGCGATCTTCGTCTGGGCCTCGACCGAGGTCATGTACTCGGTGAAGGCGTACGAGGCCTCCAGGTTCTTGGAGCCCGCGTAGACCGCGAGGTTGTGGCCGCCCTGCGGGGCGCCCTGACCGGCCGAGCCGGCCGGGACCGGGGCGATGCCCAGGTTGGCCTTGTCGGCGAACTCCTTGCCGGCGAAGGTGTCGGCGACGGCCCACGGGCCGTTGATCATCATGGCGACCTTGCCTTCCTTGAAGGCGGTCTGCATGTTGTTCCAGCCGTCGGTGGCGTCGGTCTTGGCCGCACCGGAGTCGACCAGGTCCTTGACCGTGGTCAGGGCCTTCACACCGGCGGCGTTGTCGACGGTGACGGTCTTCGACTCGGCGTTGACCAGGTCGCCGCCCTCGCCGTACAGGAAGGAGAGGAACCAGTAGGCGTCGTCGCCGCGCAGGTAGAGGCCGGTCTTGCCGGTCTTGTCCTTGATCGCGGCGGAGACGGTCTTCAGCTCCGCGATGGTCTCGGGGACCTCGACGCCGGCCTCCTTGAAGATCTTCTTGTTGTAGAAGATGCCCATGGAGTCGATGACCTGCGGCACGGCGTAGGTCTTGCCGTTGTACTGGGTCGAGGCGGCGGCCTGCTTCAGGAAGTCCTTGTCGTCCTTCAGCGCGGCGGTGCCGTCGAGCGGGGCCAGGTAACCGAGGTCCGCGAACTCGGGGGTCCAGGCGACCTCGGAGCGGATGACGTCGGGGGCGCCGGAGCCGGACTGGGCGGCGTTCTTGAACTTGTTCTGCGCCTCACCGAACGGCACGTTCACGTACTTGACGGTGACCTTCGGGTGCTTCTTGGTGAAGTCCTCGGCGATCTTCTTGAAGACCTTGTCCTCGGAGCCGACCGTGGAGGTGTCCCACCAGGTCACGGTCCCGGAGAGCTCGCCGGAGCTCTTCGAACCGCCGTCCTTCGAACCGCCGTCGCTTCCGCACGCCGCCAGGGTCACGCCCAGGGCCGCGACCAGCGCGGTGGCCGCTATGCCACGCCGCATGTGAACTCCTTCAACTGATCCCGGGGTGACGAGGGGGTGGAACCTGCCTCATGCGACCGCT
Source organism: Streptomyces sp. NPDC057271 (assembly GCF_042668715.1). NCBI lineage: Bacteria > Bacillati > Actinomycetota > Actinomycetes > Kitasatosporales > Streptomycetaceae > Streptomyces > Streptomyces sp. NPDC057271. The sequence goes on along the minus strand of NZ_JBHUYJ010000002.1, from coordinate 168,210 downwards.
CCCTCGCGGCGCTCCGGGTTGCCAGGAACGTAACAGGGATGAAAACGAGCCGAAAGAGCTTGCGAGAACTTTCTGCAAGTCCCGGCGATCGTTACATCGGCGTGTCCTGAAGGTTGCCGACGAGTCGCTTGACAGCGGACCTCAGGCCCTCCTCAGGCCCTCTTGCGGCTGCGTCCGGCCCCTGCAAGTCTTTGCATCAGCTCTTGCAGGACCGTTTCACGCCCGCCTCGAACTCGTTGTCAGTACGACGCCCAGCCCCGGAACACGCGAGAGGGACACCGCACATGGCCCACGAGCTCACCTCACCGTCGCTGTCGGACTCCGCAAGCTCTTGCGCAAGCGCCGCCCGAACCGGCTGGTGGCGGGACGCCGTCATCTACCAGGTGTACGTCCGCTCCTTCGCGGACAGCGACGGCGACGGGATCGGAGACCTGCGGGGCGTACGGGAGCGGCTGCCGCACATCGCCCGGCTGGGCGCGGACGCGGTCTGGCTGACCCCCTTCTACGCCTCCCCGCAGGCGGACGGCGGGTACGACGTGGCGGACTACCGCGCGGTGGACCCCGTCTTCGGCGACCTCGCCGACGCCGACGACCTGGTGCGCGCGGCGCACGGACTCGGCCTGAAGGTCATCGTGGACATCGTCCCGAACCACACCTCGGACCGGCACCCCTGGTTCGAGCAGGCGCGCGCGGGGGCGGGCCGGGACCGGTACGTCTTCCGGCCGGGACGGGGGCCGGGCGGCTCCGAGCCGCCCAACGACTGGGAGTCGGTCTTCGGCGGCCCGGCCTGGACGCGGGTCGCGGACGGCACCTGGTACCTCCACCTCTTCGCACCCGAGCAGCCCGACCTGAACTGGAAGAACGAGGAGGTACGGGCCGAGTTCGACTCCGTGCTCCGCTTCTGGCTGGATCTGGGGGTGGACGGCTTCCGGATCGACGTCGCCCACGGCATGGTCAAGGCGGAGGGCCTGCCCGACATCGGGCAGGGACAGCAGGCCAAGCTGATCGGCATCCAGCGGCTGCCGTTCTTCGACCAGGACGGCGTGCACGAGATCCACCGCGGCTGGCGCCGGCTCCTGGAGTCGTACGGCCCCGAACGCATCGGGGTCGCGGAGGCCTGGGCGCCGACGCCGGAGCGGCTCGCGCTGTACGTACGCCCCGACGAGCTGCACCAGGCCTTCAACTTCCAGTTCCTGAACTGCGCGTGGGACGCGGAGGCGCTGCGGGCGGTCGTCGACGGGTCGCTGCGCGCCACGGCCTCGGTGGGCGCCCCCACGACCTGGGTGCTCTCCAACCACGACGTCGTTCGGCACACCACCCGGTACGGCAGCCTGGAGCGGGCCAGGGCGGCGGCGCTGCTGATGCTGGCGCTGCCGGGCTCGGCCTACGTCTACCAGGGCGAGGAGCTGGGCCTGCCCGAGGTCGTGGACCTGCCGGACCAGGTCCGGCAGGACCCCGCGTTCCTGCGCGGCGACGGTCAGGACGGGCTGCGTGACGGCTGCCGGGTCCCGCTGCCCTGGGAGGCGGACGGCCCGTCGTACGGTTTCGGCCCGGCCGGATCCTGGCTTCCGCAGCCCCCGGAGTGGGCCGGGCTGAGCGTGGCCGCGCAGACGGCGGACCCGGCCTCCACCCTGGAGCTGTACCGCCGCGCCCTGCGGCTGCGCAGGGAGCACCCCGCGCTCGGCGCCGGCGAGACGGTGGAGTGGGAGGAGGCCCCGCAAGGCGTCCTGGCCTTCCGCCGCCGCTCGCGCGGAGGCGATGTGCTGGTCGCCCTCAACACGACGGGGCGGGACGTGACGCTGCCGTTCGCCGGGAGCCCGCTGCTGCGCAGCGAACCCCACGCGACGGCGGCTCCGGGCGAGGGGAACGGCGACCCAGGTCCCGTACTCCCCTCCCCCGCAGGGGAGTTCGGGCGGGGCGCCAAGCTCGCGCACAACGTCCGGGTTCCCGCCGACTCCTGCGTTTGGTGGGCAATCTGACGTGCGACCGGTACAGTCCAATCCCATGACCGCGCGGCTTGCCGACATCGCAGCCCAGGCGGGGGTCAGTGAAGCCACAGTCAGCCGCGTGCTCAACGGCAAGCCCGGTGTGGCCGCGGCCACCCGCGAATCCGTGCTTGCCGCACTCGACGTCCTCGGATACGAGCGTCCGGTACGGCTGCGTCAGCGCAGCGCCGGACTCGTCGGGCTGATAACCCCCGAACTGGACAACCCGATCTTTCCCGCGCTCGCGCAGGTGATCGGGCAGGCCCTGACCCGCCAGGGCTACACCCCCGTGCTCGCCACACAGACCCCCGGCGGTTCCACCGAGGACGAGCTCACGGACATGCTCGTCGAGCGGGGCGTCTCGGGGATCATCTTCGTCTCGGGGCTGCACGCCGACACGACCGCCGACATGACGCGCTACGACCAGCTGCGCGGCAAGGGCGTCCCGTACGTCCTCATCAACGGCTTCTCCCCCAAGGTCCAGGCCCCCTTCGTCTCGCCCGACGACCGGGCCGCGATGCAGCTGGCCGTGACCCACCTCGCCGCGCTCGGGCACACCCGGATCGGGCTCGCGGTGGGACCGAAGCGGTTCGTGCCCGTGCTGCGCAAGATCGAGGGGTTCCAGCGCGGGATGAAGGAAAGGCTCGGGCTCTCCCCGGAACAGTCCGAGGAGCTGATCCAGCACTCTCTGTACACGCTGGAGGGCGGACAGGCAGCGGCCGGCGCCCTGATCTCCGCCGGCTGCACCGCCATCGTCTGCGCGAGCGACATGATGGCGCTCGGCGCCATCCGCGCCGCCCGGCAGCAGGGCCTGCGGGTCCCGCAGGACGTCTCCGTGGTCGGCTTCGACGACTCCCCGCTCATAGCGTTCACCGATCCCCCGCTGACCACGATCCGCCAGCCCGTGCAGGCGATGGGGCAGGCGGCGGTCCGGGCGCTCCTGGAGGAGGTCGGGGGCACCCCGGCACCGCACAGCGAGTTCGTCTTCATGCCTGAGCTGGTCGTTCGCGGTTCAACCGCTTCTGCCCCCAGTCAGGGAAACCCCTGACAGGTCCCTCCCTGGTCCATCCCTCTCAGGATGGAGCGGGTGCGTCCCGAACCCGACGGAGGGATGATCGGACGAGGGGAATGGATCTGGCAGACTCTCCTCCCATGGGTGAAGCGACCGTGAAGAGTTTGGAAGGCAGCACGGCGGCCAGCCCGTCACCCATTCCCGACGGTGGCGGTGTGCGGGCCCGGCTGCGCATGCCCCGACGCCCCAGGATCTGGTTCGAGATCCTGCTCATCGGCGTCAGCTACTGGACGTATTCGCTCATCCGCAACGCGGTACCGGAGCAGAAGACCCAGGCGCTGAAGAACGCCGACTGGATCTGGGACGTCGAGCGGTCCCTCGGGCTCGCCTTCGAGCAGAGCGTCAACCATGCCGTGAACTCGGTGACATGGCTGATCGTGTCGATGAACTACTACTACGCCACCCTGCACTTCGTCGTGACGATCAGTGTGCTGGTGTGGCTGTACCGATGGCACCCGGGTCGTTACGCCGCGTCCCGGACGGTCCTCTTCGCCACCACCGGTGTGGCTCTGGTCGGTTACTACCTGTATCCGCTCGCGCCCCCGCGGTTGATGAACGGCCAGTCCTTCGTCGACACGGTCCTCGTCCACCACACCTGGGGCTCGATGGCCTCGGGCAACCTCAAGCAGATGTCGAACCAGTACGCGGCGATGCCGTCGATGCACATCGGCTGGTCGCTCTGGTGCGGTCTCATCATCTTCGCCCTGGCCTCGGCGCCCTGGGCGCGCATCCTCGGCCTGCTCTACCCGGCGGCCACCCTGGTCGTGATCGTGGCCACCGCCAACCACTTCTGGCTGGACGCGGTGGGCGGCATGATCTGCCTCGCCTTCGGCTTCGCCGTCTCCTACTACATGTACGGCGCGCTGCCGAAGCGTCTGCCGAAGCGGGTGGAGCCGCCCGCGCCGGTGGCCCGTGGCGGCTCGTTCTCGCGGCCCGCGGCGGACGGGTCCACGGTGGAACGCGAGGACGAGCAGGAGTCCGAGCGCGAGCGGCAGCGGCTGACCCGCTAGGCCCTGTCGTCAAAGTGGCGCCGGTAGGGCCCGCGGCGTCCGGTGCCGTGGGAGAGTTCCCCGACGAGCTCACGACCCCACGCCCGGCCGAGGCCCTGGTGGCGCCGGGACCGGCTCGCGCGGACGCCGCCTTCGAACCACCTGGCCCTGGAGGCCTTCCTGATCCGCTGCCGGACGCTCCTGGAGGACGCGGACGGCTGACGGCGACGACGCGGCGCTCTGGGCGCGGGCGGCGCGGGGCGCGGGCGCGCGAGGGGCGCGGGCGCGCGGGGCCGCCCGACAGTCGGCCGACGTCTACGATCCGTAGAACAGCTCCTCGACCACCGCCCGCGCGCGGCGCGTGATGCGCCGGTAGTCGTCCACCATCTCCCCGACCCGGCCCGGGCCGTAGCCCAGGTACCGCCCGACCGCGGCCAGTTCTCGCCCGTCCGAGGGGAAGGTGTCCCCCGGCCGTCCCCGTACCAGCATCACCGCGTTGCGGACCCGGGTCGCGAGGACCCAGGCCTCGTCCAGCGTCTCGGCCTCCTCGGTGGGGACGAGACCGGCCGCGTGGGCGGCCGCCAGCGCCGCGCGTGTGCGGGTCGTGCGCAGGCCTGGCTCGGCCCAGCCGTGCCGCATCTGGAGCAGCTGGACCGTCCACTCGACATCGCTCAGACCGCCCCGGCCGAGCTTGGCGTGGAGCGTCGGGTCGGCGCCGCGCGGCATCCGCTCGGTCTCCATCCGGGCCTTCAGACGCCGGATCTCGCGGACCGCGTCCTCGCCGAGCCCCTCGGCCGGGTAGCGCAGCGGGTCGATCAGCTCGATGAACCGCGCGCCCAGCTCCCGGTCGCCCGCCATCGTCTCGGCGCGCAGCAGGGCCTGGCTCTCCCAGGCCAGCGACCAGCGCTGGTAGTAGGCCGCGTACGACTTGAGCGTACGGACCAGCGGGCCGCGCTTGCCCTCCGGACGCAGATCCGCGTCGATCAGCAACGGCGGGTCGGCGGTGGGTACCTGGAGGAGCCGCCGGACCTCGGAGACGATCTGGTTCGCCGCCTTGGCCGCCTCCTGCTCGTCGACGCCCTCACGCGGCTCGTGCACGAACAGGACGTCGGCGTCGGAGCCGTAGCCGAGCTCGTGGCCTCCGAAGCGGCCCATGCCGATGACCGCGAACCGGGTCGGCAGGGTGTCGCCCCAGCCCTCCCGTACGGCGGCCCGCACCGCGCCCGCGATCGTCGCCGCGTTGAGGTCGGTGAGCGCCAGTCCCACCCGGTCGACCAGCGCGCCGGGGTCGAGCTCCCGGGGACTGTCCTCCGTACCGTACGAGCCGATCAGATCGGCCGCGGCCGTACGGAACAGCTCCCGGCGCCGCACGCCACGGGCCGCCGCGACCGCCTGCTCGGCACCGTCGGCACGGCCGACCGCCGCGAGGATCTCCTGCTCCAGATGGTCGCGGCCGCGCGGCTTCAGGCCCTCCGGGTCGCCGAGGATCGCCACCGCCTCCGGCGCGCGCAGCAGCAGGTCGGGGGCCATCCGGCCGGCGGACAGGACCCGGGCGAGGTTCTCCGCCGCCGCGCCCTCGTCGCGCAGCAGGCGCAGGTACCAGGGGGTCTTGCCGAGCGCGTCGGAAACCTTGCGGAAGCCGAGCAGTCCGGCGTCCGGGTCGGCGGAGTCCGCGAACCAGCCGAGCAGCACCGGCAGCAGCGTCCGCTGGATCGCGGCCTTGCGGGTGACGCCGGAGGCGAGCGCCTCCAGGTGGCGCAGGGCGGCGGCGGGGTCGGCGTACCCGAGTGCTTCGAGCCGCTGGCCGGCCGCCTTCGGGCTGAGCCGGGCCTCACCGGGGGTGAGCTGGGCGACGGCGTCGAGCAGTGGCCGGTAGAAGAGCTTCTCGTGCAGCCGGCGCACCACCGAGGCGTGCCGCTTCCACTCCTTGTTCAGCTCCGCGACGGGGTCGGTGCGCAGGCCGAGCGAGCGGCCGAGGCGGCGCAGATCGGCCTCGCCCTCGGGGACCAGGTGGGTGCGGCGCAGCCGGTAGAGCTGGATGAAGTGCTCCATGGCGCGCAGGAAGCGGTAGGCCTCGTCGAGCTGGGCCGCGTCGGCGCGGCCCACGTAGCCGCCGGCCGCCAGCGCCTTCAGCGCGTCGAGCGTCTTGCCGCTGTGCAGCGTCGCGTCCCCGCGCCCGTGCACCAGCTGCAGGAGCTGGACGGCGAACTCGACGTCGCGCAGACCGCCGGGGCCGAGCTTCAGCTCGCGCTCGACATGGGCGGCGGGGATGTTGTCGACGACCCTGCGGCGCATCTTCTGCACGTCGGGTACGAAGTTCTCGCGCTCGGCCGCCTGCCAGACCAGCGGGGAGACGGCCTCGATGTATTCGGCGCCCAGCTCCGGATCGCCCGCCACCGCCCGCGCCTTCAGCAGCGCCTGGAACTCCCAGGTCTTGGCCCAGCGCTGGTAGTAGGCGAGGTGGGAGGAGAGGGTGCGCACGAGCGGGCCGTTGCGGCCCTCGGGGCGCAGGTTGGCGTCGACGGGCCAGATGGTGCCCTCGACGGTCGTCTCGGAGCAGATCCGCATCAGATGGGAGGCGAGCCGGGTCGCCGCCTGCATCGCCTTACCCTCGTCGGCACCGTCCACGGGCTCGGCCACGAAGATCACGTCCACGTCCGAGACGTAGTTCAGCTCATGGCCGCCGCACTTGCCCATGGCGATCACGGCGAGCCGGCAGTGGGCCGCGTCGGCGGGGGCGGCGGTACGGGCGATGGCGAGGGCGGCGCGCAGCGTCGCGGTGGCGAGGTCGGCCAGTTCGGCGGCGGTCTGGGCGACGTCGGCGGTGCCGCAGACGTCGCGGGCGGCGATCGCCAGCAGGCAGCGGCGGTACGCGACCCGCAGGGAGACGGCGTCGGCGGCCTCGGCGAGACCGTGCTCGAACTCCGCGACCCCCGGGTTCAGGTCCACGGCCTCGTAGGTGACGAGCGCCTGCCAGTCCCGGGGGTGCCGGGCCAGATGGTCGGCGAGCGCCTCGGAGGCGCCGAGCACACCGAGGAGCCGGTCCCGGAAGGGCTTGGCGGAGAGCAGCGTGGTGGTGAGCGTCTGGCGCTCCTCGTCGGGCTGCGCCTCGACGAGGCGGACGAGACCCCGCAGGGCGAGGTCGGGGTCGGCGGTCGCGCCGAGCGCGTCGAGGAGTACGGAGTCGTCACGGAGGGCGGACAGCTCGGGGAGGTCGAGCAGACGCCCGGCGTCGGACGGATCGGTGAATCCGTGCCGCAGCAGACGGCTGAAGGTACTGCTCCTGCGCCCCGGCACCGTCATTCCGCCGCTCCCTCCGCCTGTTCAAGCTCCGCATTCGAGCGTATCCGCAGCCGGTGACCCGGTCGCCCCGGGGCGCGCTGCCGCCCCCACGGAGGACATGACCTGCGTTTCGCATCAGATCACACGTGACGCCTCGCACATTCCTCACTATTCGCCTGCGCTGAACCGTATTCCTTGGAGTTCCGTCTTCCTGACGCCAGCCGCCTGATCCGTTCTTTGAAAGCGCACACACAGCAGATGCCCGTCCGCCGCCGCCTCCGTCCTGTCTCCGTGCTGACGACGACCGCCTTCGTCGCCGGTTCCCTGGTGGGACTCCTCCAGCTGACCTCCGGCTCCGTCCTCGGTGCACCGGCGACCGGGAACCGGGCGGAGCCCACGCCCGCGGTGAAGCCCGTCGAGCGGAACGCCGTGAAGCGGACGGGAGGCGAGGGCGCGGATCCGTCCCGTACCCCCGGTGTCTCCGTGGCGCAGATCGTGGCCCACCCGGACGACGACCTGTACTTCATGAACCCGGACACGGCCCAGTCGATACGCTCGGGCCGGCCGCTGACCACGGTGTATCTGACGTCCGGTGAGGCGGACGGTGTCAACGCCCCGCGCGGCGCCGCCGAGCGGCCCCTGCCGGACAAGGCCGGTTTCGCCGCCGCCCGCCAGAACGGCATACGCGCCGCGTACGCCGAGATGGCCACCGGCAGCCGCACCAGCGCCTGGGACCGGGTCTCCATACCCACCGTGGGCGGCGGGGCCGCCGAGCTGGACACCCTGCGCGCCGCGCCGCAGATCACCCTGGTCTGGCTCCAGCTGCGCGAGGCGGGCGCCATCAGCGCCGACCGCCCGCACAGCCTGAACGGCCTGTGGAACGGCCGGGTCCCGGTCCTCGCGTCCCAGCGCGCCACGGGCACACCGGTCACCACCGACTTCACGTACAGCAAGGACCAGGTGATCGAGACGCTCACCGGGCTCCTGAAGCGCATACGCCCCACGTTCGTGCGGATGCAGGACCCGACACCGGGCCTGCACCCGCACACCGGGACCTTCACCGACCACCAGGACCACCTGTACGGCGCCCGGTTCGCCCAGGCCGCCCTGGAGCGGTACGCCTCGGCGCCGGGGTCCCGCCCGCACTTCGGCGTGCAGAACTACCTCGGCTACCCGACCGGCTCGCTGCCCCACACCCTCGACCCCGAGTCGGCGGACGCCAAGCTGCGCACCCTGCGGACGTACGCCTGGAGCGACGGGGTCAACGACTGCGCCGACCCGGCCGGCTGCGGCGACCTCAAGGTCGCCCAGCGACCCGCCGGGCAGGGCTGGACCCAGACCGTCCGGTACGCCCGGGGCACCTCCACCTCCTGGGTGCAGCGCGACACGGACGGCGCTCTGCACGCCTTCTCGGTGCTCGACGGACGCCTCGCGGCGTGGACGAAGGCCGCCGGCGCGGCCGCCGGGTGGCAGGGGCCGGTACTGCTCCCGGGCGCGGGTCTGGACAGCGGTGTGACGTCCGTACGGCTCCCGGACGGGAGGATCTCCGTCTTCGGCACGCGGACGACGATCGGCGGTTCGGCGCGGTCGTACGGGCGCGAGGTCGTGACGACCGAGCAGACCGCCCGGGGCGGCGCGTTCGGGCCGTGGCGGTCGCTCGGCACACCGGAGAGGAGCGACGCCCGGGGCACCTCCGACATCAGCGCCCCGACGGTCGCGGTGGACGGGACCGGCCGGGCGACGGTGGCCGTGCGCGACAGCGCCCACCGGCTGATCGCCCGCGACCGGCGGCCCGACGGTGACTGGGGCCCGTGGCGGCCGCTCGGGGGGCCGGCCTCCGAGGCCGTGTACGGCGACCCGGTGGCGACCACGGACGCGGCGGGCCGCGTCCACGTCTTCGCGGGCACGGCCGCGACGGTCCTCACCTGGTCGCAGCCGCGGCCTGGCACCCCGCTCGGCGGACCGCGGCCGACCGGTCTGCCGGCGACGACGCTGGCGCTGAACGCGAGCCCGTCGCCGGACGGGCAGGGCGTACGGCTCTGGTTCCGCAAGCCCGCCTCGGGCGCCCTCCGGACGGCCGACCTCCCGGGCACGGGCGACGGGCTCGCCTCGCCGGTCACCGAGCTGGCGGGCGGCGTCGCGGGGTTCGGCCCGGTGGGCGGCGGGCCCGGCATGCTGGCGGTCCGCTCCCGTACGGGCGTCCTGGCGACGGCCCCGGAGGAGCTGGGGCGCACGGGCCGGGGCGGTGTGACGGGGGGCGGCACGGGCGGACGCGCGAGCGCGGCGGCGCCGCTGTGGACGCTGCAGAACTTCCTCTTCTCCGGCGCGCCGGGCGGGGTCGTGGACGGCGTGGCCACGGTCGGTCTGGACGGAAGGCTGCACTGGACGCCCGCGGTGCGATGAGCAAGGCGCGCAATCCGGCGGAGAACCGGGAGGTCGTCCTCACCACCGGTACGACGTCGCTCGGCGAGGGCTTCGACCTGGTGGTGGAGGGCCGGGCCGACGGTGACCGACGAGGCGCGGCTGCGGGCGCCGGCCGACGCGTACGTCGAGAAGTACGGCCCCGATTGGCGGTTCGAGGTGCGCGACGGGGCGTTCGTGAGCGACGGTGGGACGGCCCTGGTCTTCGCCGTGGCGCCGCGCACGGTGTCCGGCTTCGCCAAGGGCGATCCGTTCGGCCAGACCCGCTGGCGTTTCTGAGGAGTCTCGATGAACTGGACGCTCGAAGTCGTCCTCGTCCCCGTGACCGACCTGGACCGGGCGAAGGAGTTCTACGGCGACAGGTGCGGCTTCACGATCGACCTGGACACCGAGGTCGCGCCGGGGATCCGCATGATCCAGGCGACGCCGCCCGGTTCGCGCTGCTCGATCATGATGGAGAGCGCCGGCATGCCGCAGCTGCCCGGCACGAAGCCGATGACGCCAGGCAGCCTGCAAGGTCTCCAGCTCTGCGTCACGGACATCGAGGCGGCACGCAAGGAGCTGGTCGGCCGGGGCGTGGACGTCACCCCGGTCCGCCACGTGAGCGGGACGGGCTGGGAGGACGGAAAGGGCGAGACCTGGAACTCCTTCGTGGCCTTCACGGATCCGGACGGCAACGGCTGGGTGGTCCAGGAGGCCCCATCGGAACTCTCGGAACGCTGAGCGCGGGGACGCGCGCCGGCACCCGGGGGTGCCGGCAGCCTGGTCCGTCGCTCAGAGAACCGGACCGTGGATCGATGATCCGCATCTACCGTCAGGGGCCAGTGGGCCGGCGTCGGCGCGAGCGCAGTACCGAGCGCACAAGCAGATACAGCACGGCGACGACCAGAAGCAGCACCCCGATGGAGAGCAGGTACAGCATTCCGTCCACGACAGCGCCGATGATGATCAGCGCAATGGCGCTGATGAGCAGAATCAGGAAGAGGGCCATCGTGCTACGCCTCCCCGTGTGATGGCGGCGATAGGGACTGGACCGCGCGGCTGCGTCAGCACGCGAGCCGATCCGTCTACCAATAGTGACGGCGTCCGCCGACCGCGTGACCGACCGCCCCGAGGATCCACAGGATGACTCCGATGACGGCCAGGATGATCCCGATGGTCCACAAGATGGCAATGCCGGCCACGAACCCGATGACGAGCAGGATGACCCCGAGAATGATCATGATGACCTCCGGTCTCGCCGGTACCTCAATCTCAGAATAGGCGCGACGCCCCGGTGGTGGCCTGCCAGGCAGTGTCCCGACGGTGGTCTCTTCCTTGCTGGTAGCGCCGGCTACGCGCCGCGAGCCTGACCACCCCTGGTGCCTTCACACTCAGGAGTCTTCTTCCTTTCCGAGGACGGACCGTAGCTTCTGGTGTGCTTCTCTGGTGTCGCCCCCCTCCTGCCCTTCCAGCAGGACGGCGGCGATGGCGTCCAGCTTGCGCGCGACGGCGCGTTCGGCCCGCAGCTCGGAGTTCTTCAGCAGCGCCACCAGGAGCAGGGTCACCGCCGACATCGCCTCGCCCACGAACAGAAGCCACGTGATCGGCAGGCCTATCACGTGCAACGCGACAGCCGCGGCGACCAGGATCAGGCATATCCCGAAGAACGATGCTGAGCTGGTGAACCGTGATGCGTTCTCGGCCAGTCTCTCGAACGGCTTGCTCCGCGAACCTCCGCGGTCGGACGGATGCTTGAGAATCATGCCCATCCTCCACGGTGGACGGTGGCACCCCCGCCCGGATGTCGGCCTTCCTCCAAGCGGGCTCGGCGGGATTCGGCCTGGCTGCGGCGAAGGGGTCCCTAGTCGACACGACGGGTCCTGTGACGAACTTCCCGGAGGCTGACCTGCGAGGGAAGGCCGTCCAGGCCTACCGAGTCCCGGGCGCGGGCGAGCGTTTCCCGGCTGAGTCGCCCCAGAGTCCGCTCCGGGTCCGCGTGAGGCTCCAGCCACAGCCGCACTCGTGCGACCGGAGCGGTACGCCGGCCCGTCAGCCGGACGTGAGCCCGCGAGACTTCGTCCAGGGCCTGCGCTTCCTCCCCGATCACTTCCTCAAGCGCACGGCCGCTGAGTCGGGCAGTCGCGCCGTCTTCGCTGTCGATGAGGACCCGGTCCAGCCGGCCTTTGCGTAGTAGCGCGACAAGCCACCACAGCAGCAACACCAACAACACGGCGAGCACTGCGATGACGGCAGGCCACCACCAGCCCTCTTCCCGCCACCGGGTGCGTCCCTCGATGCCCAGCACCACATCGGCCGGACCGCGAAAGGGCCACCAGCCCGGCACGTCGAAATCCCAGTGGCGCTGAAGATCCAGACCGCCCAGCAGAACTCCGCCGCCCAGGGCGAACAGTCCAAGGCCGAGCAGCCCCAGCATCAGCCGGTTCACCGTCTTGAGCATCGGGATCGACCTCAGCCCTTCCTCGGGCGCCGGACACGCACGGACAGCGTGGGTGGCCGGGCGAGACCCAAGGTCTTCACGGCTTCGCCCAGCGCGGCATCGAGGTCCGCTCGGACCTCGTCGAGCTCACGGAAATGTACCTGCGCCTGGGCTTTGACCTTCCGGCGCCCGACATCGACCCGAGCCGACTGGACACCGGACACCCGCATGGCCCGGTCACGCAGGATCAGGGCGGCTGCGCGACGATCGAGCCCCGCGCGGACCTCCCCCGTTCCCCGGGTACCGGTGGGCTGCCGCATGGGCAGAAGCTTGCGCAGCCCCGGCGTCACCGCCAGCAGGAAGAGCCACAGCCCGAGGGCCATAGCCACCGCGGCTCCGACGATCATCCAGGTGTCGTCCAAGGGGCGGGTGGCCAACTCGTCGGCGAGCCGCCGCCGCCAGCTCATCCCGGGTTGGCCGGCCCGCACCGAGACCACGTCGTACAGGAGCAGTCCCGTGGCTCCGACGAGCAGCAGGGCCACAACGATCGCGGGGATCCGCCGCGCGGACCAGAACCGGCTCGGCGACTTGCCCGGTTCCCGGACTGCCGCAGGCGCGCCGGGGTCCTCGGGGTCCCCCGGGGAGGAAGCCGCCTCCGCAGGATCGGGAGGAAGGTCGCTGTCGCCGGTCGGCTGCCGCCACGTGTTCGCGCTCATGTCACCCTCTCCTGGTCAGGACGCCGTGAATGAACCGAGTACAGCCTCTCGACCGACACCACGAGGTCAGAGACGTCCAGGCCGGCCCATGTCCTCAGCCGTTCGGTGACCTGTCTGCGCACCGCCGCGCACTGAGCCCCGATGTCCGAGGGATAGCCCAGCTCCACAGCGATACGCGCCCGGACCTCGCCAAGCATCGGCCGACTCCAGGCAGGACCGTCCTCCCGCCCTGCCCCGTTCCGCTCCGACGCCCGCCGCACGGACGCCGTGACACGCGGCTTCCGGCGGCCGGGAGGTACGTGACCGGCCGACTCGGTGAACCGCCTCAGCGCCTCACGCGCCACCTGGGCGGCGATCTTCGCCGCAACCCGGTCGTCGACCGTGGTCGCGCCCCGCTCCCCGCGGGGGACGGCCGGGCGCCGGTCGGCTTCCCTGGTCACTGCCGCCAGTCTCTCCCGGCCCGCCGCTGGTCATCGCGGATCCGCTGCTGGTCGTCACGGCGGCGGACGAAGTAGCCCGGTTCGAGATCACCTTCCGACAACCGCCCGATCACGAGTCCGGCGGCACCCAGCGCCAGCACCAGCAGGAAAGCCCAGAAGCCACCGAAGTACGCGGCGAAACCCAGCGCCATTCCGGCGATCAAACCCACCACGGCTCTGCTCATCACGCGCTCCTTCGCTCCGTAGCCGAACCGGTCCGGCTACTGGATCCGCTGCCGCTCCTCCCCTTCGTCCTCCTCGTCGGGCAGCTTCACATCACTGACCATGATGTTGACTTCCACGACTTCCCGCCCTGCCAGCCGCTCCACCGCGGAGATCACGTTCTCCCGTACCTCACCGGCCACGTCCGTGATCGAGACGCCGTAGTCGACAACGATCTCCAGATCGATCGCCGCCTGCACCTCTCCCACCTCGACACCGACCCCGCGCGTGACGGACTTGCCACTGCCGGCGCCGGGCATCCGCTCCCGCATCGAGCCCATCGAGCGCGAGAATCCACTGCCAAGAGCATGAACGCCGCGCACGTCCCGTGCCGCTATGCCGGCGATCTTCTCGACCACCACATCGGCGATGGTCGTCCGGCCACGAGAGCCGGGCGGACCACCGTGCCTCACGTCGGACTTCTCACTCATCAGGTCATTCCTCCCTGGACGGGCATACCTGACAAACTTGGCTTTATCCTCATTTTATAGTGCCTTCACGCGGGAGGACGCCCGCGAGCCGGGGCGGTCGGACGGGCCCCATGAGCGTCCCGGCTCAACCGCAGGAACAACCCCGGGAGAGGGTGGACCAGTGGAAACCGAGGCGTGGACGCAGGCTGTACGCGACCAGCTCCGCCTGGGTCGCCTGCTCCCGCTCGGAGGGCCCGAGGACGGGACGTGGATCACCGAGCAAGCGGCCGTCCTTGCCCTCTGGCCCACGGCCGCCGAGACTCCTGGCGTCACGCTGAGGAGCATGCGCATCGGACCGGCACCGCACGAACCCGTATCCGAACCGGCAGTCCGCCCGCCCGCCAGCGCTCTACCGCCTGGACCGCTCAGGATCGAGGCCTCCTTCACCGCATCCGTGACGCAGCCGGTGCACCAAGCCGCCGCACAGCTGAGGACCACGCTGCTCAAGGAGGCCACTGAACGGCTCGGTCTGACCATCGTGGCAGTTGATCTGCGCGTCACGGGTCTCCACGAAGGCCCGGAGACACCCCCGTCGAAAGCTCCACCCAGGCGAAGCTCCGCCCCCTCGACCGAGGCAAAGCCCTTGCGGGGGCCCATCGGGGAGCTGGCCGGCGTCGCGTCGGCCGTGCCTGGCGTCGCTCGCCTCACCGCCCCGCTGGGAGGCCGCCCGGTCAAGGTGGAGCGACAGGACGATCCACCCGGTCGACATATCCGGGTCCAGCTCGCGGTCGCGCCCGGCCACCATCCACTGGAAGTCGCCCGCGCCGTCCGGGCAGCTGTGACCGCCGCGCCCACCAGTGACACCCCGGGCCCGGTAACCGCTGCCGTCCTCGTCACAGAAGCCGCCGCCTAGCGGCCCGCGCCGACGGTCGCTCTGCGCCACTTCACGTACCTGCCTGGTCAACGGCTCCGGCCCGTGGCCCCGGTTCGACGTCGGACGGCCCAAGAGACGGCCCAGGGCGAGCGAGACGGCTCAGGGCCTTCGGCTGAATGCCGCCGGCCCTGATCGCCGTTTCAGGGTGACGCCCCCTCCGACCTGCGCCTACAGCACCGGCAGGTTCTTCCGCAGCTCGAAGGCCGTGACCTCGCTGCGGTACTCCTCCCACTCCTGCTTCTTGTTGCGCAGGAAGAAGTCGAAGACGTGCTCGCCCAGCGTCTCCGCCACCAGCTCGCTCTTCTCCATCAGGGCGATCGCCTCGCCCAGGTTCTGCGGGAGCGGCTCGATGCCCATCGCGCGGCGTTCCGCGTCCGAGAGGGCCCAGACGTCGTCGTCCGCGCCCGCCGGGAGTTCGTAGCCCTCCTCGATGCCCTTCAGGCCCGCCGCCAGCAGGACCGCGTAGGTCAGGTAGGGGTTGGCGCCCGAGTCGATCGAGCGGACTTCGACGCGGGACGAGCCCGTCTTGCCCGGCTTGTACATCGGGACGCGGATCAGGGCCGAGCGGTTGTTGTGGCCCCAGCAGATGTACGACGGGGCCTCGCCGCCCGCGCCCGCGCTGCGGGCCGAGCCGCCCCAGATGCGCTTGTAGGAGTTGACCCACTGGTTGGTGACGGCAGAGATCTCGGCCGCGTGCTTCAGCAGGCCGGCGATGAAGGAGCGGCCCACCTTGGAGAGCTGGTACTCCGCACCCGACTCGTAGAACGCGTTGCGGTCGCCCTCGAAGAGGGAGAGGTGGGTGTGCATGCCCGAGCCCGGGTACTCCGAGAAGGGCTTCGGCATGAACGTGGCCTGCACGCCCTGCTCCAGCGCGACCTGCTTCATGACCAGGCGGAAGGTCATGATGTTGTCGGCTGTGGAGAGCGCGTCGGCGTAACGGAGGTCGATCTCCTGCTGGCCGGGGGCGCCCTCGTGGTGGGAGAACTCCACCGAGATGCCCATCGACTCCAGCATCGTGATGGCCTGGCGGCGGAAGTCCATGCCCACGTTCTGCGGGGTGTGGTCGAAGTAGCCCGAGTTGTCGGCCGGGGTCGGCTTCGTGCCGTCCAGCGGCTTGTCCTTCAGCAGGAAGAACTCGATCTCGGGGTGGGTGTAGAACGTGAAGCCCAGGTCCGAGGTCTTGGCCAGGATGCGCTTGAGGACGAAGCGCGGGTCCGCGAAGGACGGCGAGCCGTCGGGCATGAGGATGTCGCAGAACATCCGGGCCGTGCCCGGGGCCTCCGCGCGCCACGGCAGGATCTGGAACGTGCCCGGATCCGGCTTGGCGATCATGTCCGACTCGTAGACCCGGGCGAAGCCCTCGATGGCGGAACCGTCGAAGCCGATGCCCTCGTCGAACGCCTGCTCAAGCTCGGCGGGCGCCACGGCCACCGACTTCAGGAAGCCGAGCACGTCGGTGAACCACAGCCGCACGAACCGGATGTCACGCTCTTCGAGCGTCCGGAGCACGAATTCCTGCTGCTTGTCCATTTCCACACCCATCTTTGCTGGTCAGGCCGCCTGTTCCCACCGCCTCGGGCACATCGGGGGGCACCTGAGCATCCCACCACATGGTTTCGCGCACGTTGCACACCCATAGTGCCTGCTCGGGTGTGACTCAGGTAACGCCGACCAGGCCGATCCCGTGCGTCCGTCCCCCGCGCAGGTCCCCCGTACCTGCCCCCGGATCCCCACTTCCGGCCCATGGGCCACTACGATCTCCGCACATGGGGGGCCCTCCACTCGTACGCCTGTCCCGGCGCGCGCGTCCCATGGCACTGGCGAGTGCCGTGGCGACGCTCCTCGCCGCGCTCTTCGTCTGTCTGGGTGCCGGCGACACGGGCCCGGCCCACGACGAGACCACACGGGCGCACCACCGGGTCACGGCCGCCGAGAACGAGTACGTCTGCCCGTACGACCGCGACGACTGCTCCCTGTTCCCCTCGCTCAGCCCGGCGGTGCTCACCGCGCCGCCGCTCGACCCCCCGCAGCACGCGGAGGGCCGACTCCCGGGCCCCGTACCGGCGTACCCCTCCGGCCGGGCGCTCCACCCCGACGCGCAGCCCCGCGCACCGGACCTGCACGTCCTTCAAGTACTGCGGACGTAGCCGGCGGGCCGCATCCATCCCCGCCCCCGGCTCACGCCCGACGCCTGACGCCACCCCACATCCGAGAAGGACGACATTCACATGGCCGCCAACCGCTCCTCCAACGCCGACCGCCGCGCCCGAATAGAGGAGATGCGCCGCGCCGAGCAGGCCCGCGAGCGCCGCAACCGCTTCATCACCATCGGCGTCTCCGCCGTCGTCGTCCTGAGCCTGGTCGGCTTCGGCGGCTACGTGCTCAACAAGCAGTCCGAGAGGAAGGAGGAGCAGGAGGCCGCGGCCAAGGCCCCCATCCAGGACGAGAAGTCCTGGGACGCCAAGAAGCTCGGCCGCAACCACGTGAAGACCCCGGTCACCTACGAGATGAAGCCCCCGGTCGGCGGTGACCACGACCAGGTCTGGCAGAACTGCGACGGCGACGTCTACAAGACGAAGATCGCCGAGGTGAACGCGGTGCACTCGCTGGAGCACGGCGCCGTCTGGGTCACGTACAACAAGAAGGCCGCCGAGGCCGATGTGAAGAAGCTGGCGGAGAAGGTCGGCAAGACCCCGTACTCGCTGATGAGCCCGGTCGACGACCAGTCCGGCGCGATCATGCTGAGCGCCTGGGGCAAGCAGGTGACCGTGGACAGCGCGAGCGACCCGCGGATCGACGCCTTCTTCACCAAGTACGTGCAGGGCCCGCAGACCCCCGAGCCCGGCGCGGCCTGCACCGGCGGTGTCGGGGCGACCCGGTGAAGCTGACCCGTACGCACGGGGCGTCGATCGCCGCCGTCGCCCTCGCGCTGCTCTTCGCCGGGGGCGCCGTCACGGTCGCCTCGGCCGAGCGGGAGGAGGCGCCGGCGTCCCCGGTGTCGGCATCCGCCGACGCGGGCTTCGCCCGTGACATGGCGGTCCACCACCAGCAGGCCGTCGAGATGTCCTTCATCGTCCGGGACCGCACCGAGGACGAGGAGGTGCGCCGGCTGGCGTACGACATCGCCAACACGCAGGCCAACCAGCGCGGCATGATGCTGGGCTGGCTGGACATGTGGGGCCTGCCGAAGGTCGAGTCCGGCACCGAGCCGATGACCTGGATGGGCATGGACGGGCACGGCGGCAGCGGTCCGCTCGACGGGGCGCTGATGCCGGGCATGGCGACCAGGACCGAGATGGAGCGGCTGCGCAAGGCCAGTGGCAGGGAGGCGGAGATCCTCTACCTCCAGCTGATGACCGACCACCACAAGGGCGGTGTGCACATGGCCCAGGGCTGTGTGGACAAGTGCTCCGTGGAGATCGAGAAGAACCTCGCGCAGGGCATGGTCGACGCCCAGGAGTCGGAGATCGCGCTCATGGCGGACCTGCTGAAGGCGAGGGGCGCGAAGCCGCGCGCCTGAGGGCCGCAGATCGGCGTACGCGAAGGCCCCCGTGACCCCAGCGGTCGCGGGGGCCGTCGTGTACGCGGACAATGGTGGGGGCTCGGGGACGTTCGTACGACGACGTTTCTACGGAGGTACGCACCCCATGACCACGGCGAAGGACATCATGCATCCCGGGGCCCAGTGGATCCCGCGGCACGAAACGCTCGACCGCGCGGCGCAGCTGATGCGCGACCTGAACGTGGGCGCGCTGCCCATAGCCGACGAGAACGAGCGGCTGTGCGGCATCGTCACGGACCGCGACATCGTGGTCGGCTGTGTCGCCATGGGCCATGACCCGGCGAAGGTGACCTGCGGAGAGATGGCGCAGGGCACCCCGCGCTGGATCGAGGCGGGTTCGGATGTGAGCCAGGTTCTCGACGAGATGACGGGGCATCAGATCAAGCGGCTGCCGGTCATCGAGAACAAGCGTCTCGTGGGGATGATCAGCGAGGCCGATCTGGCGCAGCATCTGAACGACGAGCAGATCAAGGAGTTCTGCGCGACCGTCTACGCCTCCTCCTGATCCCGTACCGCGCGCGCCACGGCGTCCGGGCGGTCCCACATCACCAGATGGCCCGATGGTTCGACCGCCTCGTAGCGGGCGCCGAGCCGTCGGGCCAGTGCGCGCTGGCGGCCCGCCCAGCGGGCGGAGCCGTCGGGGGCGGCGAGGACGGTGACGGGACGGCCCGGCGGCAGCGGGAACCGCTCGCGCAGGGCCAGGACCTCGGCGGCGACCGCGCGGTAGTGGGTGTTCTCCAGGAGCGCGCCGTGGAGTACGCGTGAGGTGCGGTACACGCGGCGGACGAGGCCGGCGGGTGCCGGATCGCCGCCCTCGGCGCGGGAGAGCCGTACGGTGACGTGGCGGGCGGCGGGGCCGAGGGCGGCGGGGACGCCGGCGGCCGAGAGCAGGGTCCCGAGACCGCGGGCGGCGGCGGTGCGCAGGGCGGGGGCGGCGGGGGTACGGGCGTGTTCCTCGACGGACGCGTCGACGAGGACGATCCCGGCGGTACGGCCCGGGTGGAGGCGCGCGAAGGCCTCGGCGTGGAACCCGGCGATGGAGTGCCCGACGACGGTGGCGGGGCCGGGCAGGGACAGTGCGTCGAGGAGGGCCGCGACGCGGTGGGCCTCGCCCGTGGCGCTCGGCGGGACGGTGGCGGGGGCGGAGAGTCCGTGGCCGGGCCGGTCGAAGCGGACGACCGTCCGGGTGGGGGTGAGGAGCGGAACGACCGCGTCCCAGTCGAACCAGCTCATCCCGAGACCGGCGCTGAGGACGCAGACGGGTCCGGTGCCCTCGACCACGACGTGGTGGGCCACGCCTCCGACCCGTACGAACACGCTCAAGGTCTCTCCCTGGCCACGGAGACGGCGAGTACTGCGAGCCAGAGTGCCACGAGGAGGAGCTGGAGCCGCTGGCCGGCCCCCAGCCACCAGAGACCCGCACCCGCCTCGAAGGCGGCGACGGCGGCCAGGGTCCAGGCGGTGGCGGCGAGTTGGAGGACGACGAGGAGGGCGCCGGTTCGGGCGAGGGGCCGCCAGATCCGGTAGCGGCGGGCGGCCAGGGTGAGGCCGGCCATGGCCGCCAGGGCGCCGGCCATGGCGAGGCTGGAGCTGACGGCGTGCGCGGTGTGGGTGGCGGGGACGAGGCCGGCGGCCTCGCGGGTGGCGCAGGCCGGGTCGACGGTGGGCGCGCAGCTGAGCGGCAGCCGGGAGTCGGCGGCGGTCGCGGCGCCGAAGAGCCCGAGGGCGAGCCACCCGAGGAGGACGAGGGGGCGGCGGGTCGTGGTGGGGATGCGCCGGGTCGACCCGAGCGCCGTGGCGGCCGCGGCGAGGAGGAGCAAGCCGGCCGTGAGGTCGGTCGCGCGGAAGAGGCCGCCGAGCGGCTGGTCGGTGGCGGCGAGTTCGGAGACGTACGTACGGACCGGGTCGAGCCCGGTCCGTACGACGACCTCGATGACCCAGGCGGTGTACGCGAGCGCGCCGAGGACGAGGAGGACCGCGGTGACTCGCGCGGCACTGCCGGGACGAGAAGGGGACATAGTGGTACGGATGTTAGGCGGGCGGCCCGGGGCCGCGCCGGTCGGGGTGGCATCGACCGGCCCGCGCCCGGCCGGCGCACGGTTCGCGCGGCGGCGGACGCGGGCGCGCGGCGCCGCACTCGCCCACCGGTTGATCACAAAATCCCTGGCTCCTCCATAATCAGCTGGCTTAACGTCAACACCCTGACCATCTCGGAGGATGCCGCATGACCATGCCCACGAACGCCCCCGGCCAGAACCCCTGGGGGCCGCCGCCGACCGGTATGCCCGGGATGCCGCCGCAGCCGCCGTTCCAGCAGCCGCGCAACGGGCTCGGGGTGACCGCTCTGGTCCTCGGCATCGTGGGTCTGCTCTTCGCGATCCTCCCGATCCTGTTCTGGCTCGGCGGGATCCTGGGCGTGCTGGCCCTGATATTCGGGATCATCGGCCACTCCCGCGGCCGCAAGGGCGAGGCGACGAACAAGGGGATGGCCCTGACGGGTGTCATCCTCGGCGGGCTCTCCATCGTCGTCTCGATCGTCTGGCTGATCGTCGTCGTCACCGCGGTGAAGAACGTCGCGGACGACATCGAGAAGGAGATCCAGAAGCAGGAGAAGGCCACCTCCGCGCCCGCCGAGCCCGGTGCGGAGCCCACGGACGCCGAGCCGACCGAGGCCGCCCCGGCGGCGCTGAAGTTCGGTCAGACCTTCGCGTACGAGGACGGGATCAAGGTGACCGTCTCCAAGCCGCGCACCTACAAGCCCGACCAGTTCGCCGCCGGGCACACCAAGGGCAACAGCGCGTTCCAGGTGACGGTCACGATCGTCAACGGCAGCAAGGAGACCCTCGACGTCTCCGGCGCCCTGGTGGACGCCAGCGACGCGGAGGGCTCGCGGGCCGAACCGGTCTTCGACGGCAGCAACGCCACGGAGATGTTCCGGGGCAACGTGCTCCCGGGCAAGCAGGCCAAGGCGGACTTCGCCTTCTCGGTCGCGCCGAACGCGGACGGGGAGCTGCAGGTCCAGCTGAGCCCGACCATCCTGGAGCACGAGGAAGCGATCTGGGTCGGTCCGACGAAGTAGTCGCCCGACGCGGTCGCCCGACGCGGTCGGCCCAGGTGGTGGGGCCGGCCGGTGGTGGGGCCGGCCGGCGGCGGGGCCGGGCCGACGACACTGCCCACGCCCGGCCGACCCGGGCGTTCGCCAGGACATAGCGTCGGTCTGACGATTACACTGGGCGGGTGCCTCAACTACGCCTCGCTCTGAATCAGATCGACTCGACCGTCGGCGATCTCGCCGGTAACGCCGAGGCGGTCGTCCACTGGACCCGGCACTCGGCCGAGCAGGGCGCGCATCTGGTCGCGTTCCCCGAGATGGTGCTGACCGGCTACCCCGTCGAGGACCTCGCGCTGCGCTCCTCCTTCGTCGAGGCCTCCCGGGACGCCCTGCGGGCGCTCGCCCGGCGCCTCGACGCCGAGGGTTTCGGGGAGCTCCCCGTGGTCGTCGGCTATCTCGACCGATCGGACCGCGCCGTGCCCCGTCTCGGCCGGCCCGCCGGCTCCCCCGAGAACGCCGCCGCCGTGCTGCACCGGGGTGAGGTGGTGTTGCGCTTCGCCAAGCACCACCTCCCCAACTACGGCGTCTTCGACGAGTACCGCTACTTCGTCCAGGGCGACACCATGCCCGTCGTCCGCGTCCACGGCGTCGACGTGGCCCTCGCGATCTGCGAGGACCTGTGGCAGGAGGGCGGCCGGGTTCCGGCGGCCCGTAGCGCGGGCGCCGGGCTGCTCCTGTCGATCAACGCTTCGCCGTACGAGCGGGAGAAGGACGACACCCGGCTCGAACTCGTCCGCAAGCGCGCCCAGGAGGCGGGCTGCACCACCGCCTACCTCGCGATGATCGGCGGTCAGGACGAGCTGGTCTTCGACGGCGACTCGATCGTCGTCGACGCGAGCGGCGAAGTCGTCGCGCGCGCCCCGCAGTTCTCCGAGGGCACGGTGATCGTCGACCTCGACCTGCCGGCCGCCTCCCCCGACGCCCCGGAGGGCGTCGTCGACGACGGGCTGCGGATCGACCGGGTGGTCCTCTCTGAGGAGCCGCTGCCCGCGTACGAGCCGGAGCTGACCGGCGGCTACGCGGACCGGCTCGACGACGACGAGGAGGTCTACTCGGCGCTGGTCGTGGGGCTGCGCGCGTACGCGGCGAAGAACGGCTTCCGCTCGGTCCTCATCGGCCTCTCCGGCGGTATCGACTCGGCGCTGGTCGCCGCGATCGCCTGCGACGCGGTGGGCGCGCAGAACGTGTACGGCGTCTCGATGCCGTCGAAGTACTCCTCGGAACACTCACGCGGCGACGCCGCCGACCTGGCCCGCCGTACCGGACTCAACTTCCGTACGGTGTCGATCGAGCCGATGTTCGACGCGTACATGGGCTCACTCGGGCTCACGGGTCTCGCGGAGGAGAACCTGCAGTCCCGGCTGCGCGGCACGATGCTGATGGCGATCTCCAACCAGGAGGGGCACATCGTCCTCGCGCCGGGCAACAAGTCCGAGCTGGCGGTGGGGTATTCGACCCTGTACGGCGACTCGGTCGGCGCGTACGGCCCCATCAAGGACGTCTACAAGTCGACCGTGTTCCGGCTGGCGCGCTGGCGCAACCGGGCGGCCGAGGAGCGCGGCATGACCCCGCCGATCCCGGAGAACTCGATCACCAAGCCGCCGAGTGCCGAGCTGCGGCCCGGGCAGGTCGACACCGACTCCCTGCCGGACTACGACGTGCTGGACCGGATCCTCGCCCTGTACGTCGACCGCGACCAGGGCAAGGACGCCATCGTCGCGGCCGGCTTCGACGAGGAGCTGGTGGCCCGGACGCTGCGGATGGTGGACACGGCCGAGTACAAGCGGCGCCAGTACCCGCCGGGGACCAAGATCTCGGCGAAGGGCTTCGGCAAGGACCGGCGCCTGCCGATCACGAACCGCTGGCGGGAGACGACGAACCGCTGACCGCACGTTCGACGGCCGGGGCGCCTCCCGCGACGACACGGGAGGCGCCCTCGTTCGTCCGCGCTCGGTCCAGCAGGCCCGCCACGGCGGCGATCGCCAGGCCGAGGACGGCGAGGACCGCGCCGACGAGTGTCGGGGAGGTCCAGCCCCAGCCGGCCGCGACGGCCGCGCCGCCCGCCCAGGCGCCGCCCGCGTTGGCCAGGTTGAAGGCGGAGTGGTTGGACGCGGAGGCCAGGGTCGGCGCGTCCTTGGCCTTGTTCATGACCAGCATCTGGAGCGGGGTGGTGGTCATGAAGCC
This sequence comes from Streptomyces sp. NPDC057271, assembly GCF_042668715.1. Taxonomy (NCBI): domain Bacteria; kingdom Bacillati; phylum Actinomycetota; class Actinomycetes; order Kitasatosporales; family Streptomycetaceae; genus Streptomyces; species Streptomyces sp. NPDC057271. Next base: position 144,423 of record NZ_JBHUYJ010000002.1, on the reverse strand, counting down.
GACGGCGCCGAGGACGACGACGGTCACGAGCGCCAGCCACGGGACGTGGACCGTGAAGCGGAAGGCGACCAGGACGAGCGCGAGCGCGGTGAGGGAGCCGTACAGCGTGGGCCGGAGCGCCCGGTCGGTGAGCGGGCCCGCGGCGAGCGCGCCGGCCGTCATGCCGATGCCGAAGAGGGCGAGGACGAGGGTGACGGAGGACTCGCCGAAACCCATCACCTCGGTGGTCATCGAGGCGAGGTAGGAGTAGACGGCGAAGACACCCGCGAAGCCGAAGACCGCGGTGAGCAGGCCGAGCAGCACCTGCGGCCGCCCGAGGGCGCGTACCTCGCGGCCCAGGCCCTGGCGTTCGTCGACGGGGACGTATGGCACGAGCCGGGCGAGGGCCGCCATGGCCAGCAGGCCGATGACGGTGACGACGAGGAAGGTGGCCCGCCAGCCGAGGTGCTGGCCGAGGAGGGTCGCGGCCGGTACGCCGAGGATGTTGGCGACCGTGAGCCCCAGGAACATCGTGGCGACCGCGCGCGCCTGGCGGCCCTCGGCGACGAGCCGCGCGGCGACGACGGCGCCGACGCCGAAGAACGCGCCGTGCGGGAGCCCGGCCAGGATCCGGCCCGCCACCAGCCAGCCGAAGCCGGGGGCGAGCGCGGACGCCAGGTTGCCGACGACGAACAGCGCCATCAGCAGGAGCAGCATCTTCCTGCGCGGCACGCGCGAGCCCAGGGCGGTGAGCAGCGGCGCGCCGATGACGACGCCGATCGCGTACGCCGAGACCAGGTGGCCGGCGGTGGGGACGGAGGTGCCGAGGTCGTCGGCGACGTTGGGCAGCAGGCCCATCATCACGAACTCGGTGGTGCCGATGCCGAAGGCGGATACGGCGAGCGCGAGCAGCGCCAGGGGCATGGGGGAAGCCTTTCCAGGGAATAGTTCTTCGACTGAACAAATACTCCCGGCCGAGATGTTCCCGGCGGCCTCCCCCAGGTGGCGGGAAGGTTGCGACCCGGCCGCGGATCAGCGCGGTACGAGGATCAGCGCGGTACGAGGATCAGAGCCGTACCAGGATCGGCGCCGTACCAGGATCGGCGCCCTGCCCGGATCAGAGCCTGACGCGCGCCGCGATCGGCAGGTGGTCGCTGTTCGTCTCCGGCAGCGTCCACGAGGACATCGGCTCGACGCCCTTCACCAGGATCTGGTCGATCCGCGCCATCGGGAACGAGGCGGGCCAGCTGAAGCCGAAGCCGTCGCCCGACGCGCCCTGCGTCGAGCGCATCTGCGCGGTGACGGCGTTGAGCGAGCGGTCGTTCATGGTGCCGTTGAGGTCGCCGAGCAGGACGACCCGCTCGTGGGACTCCGCGGCGATGGCCTCGCCCAGCAGGTTCGCGCTGTTGTCACGCTGGTTGGCGGTGAAGCCCGCGTTCATCCTGACCCGTACGGACGGCAGGTGGGCGACGTACACGGCGACCTCGCCGCCGGGCGTGGAGACCGTGGAACGCATCGCCCGGGTCCAGCCCATCCCGATGTCGACGGCGGCGGTGCCGTGCAGCGGGTACCTGCTCCACAGGCCGACCGTGCCCTGCACCGCGTGGTACTTGTACGTACCGGCCAGGCCCTTCTCGTAGACCGGGACCATCTCGCCCTTGAGTTCCTCCAGGGCCACCACGTCCGCGCCGGACTCGGCGATCTGGCGGGCCGTGCCCTCGGGGTCGGGGTTGTCGGCGTTCACGTTGTGGGTGGCGACGGTGAGGTCGCCACCCGCCTCGGACTTGTCGGTGATCAGCCCGCCGAAGAGGTTCGCCCAGACCACGGTCGGCAGGAGCAGGGCGATCAGCGCGGTCGCGGAGCGCCGCAGCAGGGCCAGGACCAGCAGGACCGGCACGAAGACGCCCAGCCACGGCAGGAAGGTCTCGTTGAGGCTGCCCAGATTGCCGATCCGGTTGGGGATCTCGGCGTGGAAGACCATCGCCGACGTCAGCAGCACGGCGCAGACGGCCAGCAGGATGCCGCGGCGCCAGATGCCCCGGTCCCCGCGGAGGCGGTCGAGCGCCGATCGGAACCGGGACCCGGGGCGCTCGTCCCGGCCGCCGCCGTTCTCCGTCTCCGCCATGTCCACCCGCGCCATCACTCAGTCCTCACTGCCTTGCCGTCGTGCTGTCCTGCCCCGCGACCCGACGTCGACACTAGGTGATGCCGGGCCCGCGGTACTGCCACGAGGGACGACAGGGCCGCGCGGCGGGTTCCCGTGCCGGGCGCGGGCGGGGCGGCTGTGACAGAACGAGCACATTCGTACGTACGCGCCGAAATTCCGCCGTTGCGGCGGTGTGAACAGCGCCACTTCACCGCACTTCCCCCCTCGCCGCGGGAAGTGCCACCATGGACGTGGTCCGGGGACGCCGTCAGGGCGCCTCGAGATGACGAAGGAGCCGTTCACCATGACGCTTCAGCCTGCCCCGAAGCAGTCCCCCGACAGCAGCAAGGCACTGTACGGAGGCAAGGGCACGCGCCGTATCACGGTCCACGACATCAGCGCGGCCAAGTCCCGCGGCGAGAAGTGGCCCATGCTCACCGCCTACGACGCCATGACCGCGTCCGTCTTCGACGAGGCCGGTATCCCGGTCGTCCTCGTCGGCGACTCCATGGGCAACTGCCATCTCGGCTACGACACCACCGTGCCCGTCACGATGGACGAGATGACCCTCCTGTCCGCCGCCGTCGTGCGGGGCACCAAGCGCGCCCTCGTCGTCGGCGACCTCCCCTTCGGCTCGTACCAGGAAGGGCCCGTCCAGGCCCTGCGCAACGCGACCCGGCTCGTCAAGGGCGCGGGCGTCGGCGCGGTCAAGCTGGAGGGCGGCGAGCGTTCGCTGCCGCAGACCGAACTGCTCGTCCAGGCCGGGATCCCGGTCATGTCCCACCTGGGCCTGACCCCGCAGTCCGTCAACACCATGGGCTACCGGGTGCAGGGCCGCAGCGACGAGGCCGCGCACCGGCTGCTCAGCGACGCCAAGGCGGCCCAGGACGCGGGCGCCTTCGCCGTCGTCCTCGAACTCGTACCGGCCGAGCTGGCCGCCGAGGTCACCCGCTCCCTGCACATCCCGACCATCGGCATCGGCGCCGGCCCGCACACCGACGCCCAGGTCCTCGTCTGGACCGACATGGCCGGTCTGACCGGCGGCAGGGTGCCGCGCTTCACCAAGCAGTACGCGAACCTCCGCGCGACCCTCGGCGACGCCGCCCGGGCCTTCGCGGAGGACGTCGCAGGCGGGGAGTTCCCCGCCGAGGAGCACACCTTCCACTAGGAGGGCCGTTCGATCGGGGCACCCGGCCGCGGGCCGCGCGAGAAGCCTTCGCGCGGCCTGCGGCCGGCCGCTTCACCGGGGCTCGGGCAGGCGGTCCGGCAGCCGGCCGACCGGCTTCCGGACCGCCGTCGGACCGCCGTCGGGCCGCCGTCGGGCCGTCCGACGGACCGCTGCCGAAACGCTGTCGGACCGGCTGCCGAACCGCTGCCGAACCGCTGTCGGGCCGCTGTCGGTCTTCTGTCGGTGCGTTGTCAGTGGCGGCTGCTCTGATGGTGGCCATGACGCGATCCGCACACAACGCCGTCGAGGTACGAGGCCTCGTGAAGCACTACGGCGAGACGAAGGCCCTGGACGGGGTCGACCTGGACGTCCGTGAGGGCACGGTCCTCGGCGTGCTCGGCCCGAACGGGGCCGGCAAGACCACTCTCGTCCGCTGCCTGTCCACGCTCATCGTCCCGGACTCCGGGACCGCCACCGTCGCCGGCTACGACGTGGTGAAGCAGCCCCGCCAGCTCCGCCGGACGATAGGGCTCACCGGCCAGTACGCCTCGGTCGACGAGAAGCTCTCCGGCTGGGAGAACCTCTACATGATCGGGCGGCTGCTCGACCTCTCCCGCCCGGACGCCCGGCGCCGCGCCGACGACCTCCTGGAGCGGTTCTCGCTGACCGAGGCGGCCAAGCGGCCCGCGATGCAGTACTCCGGCGGCATGCGCCGGCGGCTCGACCTCGCCGCCTCGATGATCGGGGAGCCCGCGGTCCTCTATCTGGACGAGCCGACCACCGGCCTCGACCCGCGCACCCGCAACGAGGTCTGGGACGAGGTGAAGAGGATGGTCGCCGAGGGCGTGACCGTGCTGCTCACCACGCAGTACATGGAGGAGGCGGAGCAGCTCGCGAGCGAGCTGACCGTCATCGACCGGGGCAAGGTCATCGCCAACGGCAAGGTCGACGAACTCAAGGCCCGCGTCGGCGGCCGCACGCTCACGATCCGCCCGGTGGACCCGGCCGACCTGCCCGCGATGGCCTCGGCGCTGCGCGAGTCGGGCCTGGACGGCATCGCGGGCTCGACCGTCGTCCCCGACGAGGGCGCGCTGTACGTGCCGATCCTGAGCGACGAGCAGCTGACCGCCGTCGTGGGCCTGCTGGGCACGCGTGGCTTCGGCATCGCGCACATCGGCACGCACCTGCCCAGCCTGGACGAGGTCTTCCTCGCCATCACGGGCGAGAAGGCCACCGTTTCCGACCCGACCCCCGAGGAGGTCGCCGCGTGAGCACCACGACGACCACACAGTTCACCAAGGCTCCCGCCGACGCGCCGGGCCCCGCCCCGCAGCGTCGGGCGCCCGGCGGTGAGGGCCGGATCGGTCTGCGCGCCAACCTCCGCCACATCGGCGCCCTGGTCCGGCGGAACGCGCTGCAGATCAAGCAGGACCCGGAGTCGATGTTCGACGCGGTCCTGATGCCGATCATCTTCATCCTGCTCTTCGTGTACGTCTTCGGCGGCGCGATCTCCGGCAAGGGCAACAACGACGCGTACGTGAACTACGTGACCCCCGGCCTGATGGCCATGATGGGCATGAACATCGCCATGGCCGTCGGAGTGGGCGTCAACGACGACTTCAAGAAGGGAGTGATGGACCGGTTCCGGACGATGCCGATCGCCCGGTCCTCCGTCCTCGTCGCGAAGATCGTCGTCGAGATCGGCCGGATGCTGATCGCCTCCGCGATCCTCCTCGGGATGGGCTTCCTGTTGGGCCTGGAGATCAAGGGCTCGATCCTGGACCTCTTCGGCGCCATCGGCCTGTCCATGGTCTTCGGCGCCTCGCTGATGTGGATCTTCATCCTGCTCGGTCTCACGATGAAGACGGCCCAGGCCGTCCAGGGGATGGCGATGCTCGTACTGATGCCGCTCCAGTTCGGCTCCTCGATCTTCGCCCCGACGTCCTCGATGCCCGGCTGGCTGGAGACCTTCACGGACTACAACCCGCTGTCCAACCTCGCCGACGCCGCCCGCGCCATGATCAACGGCACCCCCGTCGGCGACTCGGTGTGGATGACGCTCGGCTGGACCGTGGCGATCACGGCCGTCACGGCGCCGCTGGCGGTCGCCAAGTTCCGCAAGAAGACCTGAGCCTAGACGGGCCCGTCGATCGCGTCGGCGCGGGTGAGCAGGGCGGTGGCCTCCTCCGGGGAGAGGCCACCGCCTTCGGCGTACGCGGCCTCGAAGGCCTCGTCCCCGAGGACGGACCGGGCGAGTGCCGTGGCCCGCTCCAGGTTCTCCCGCTCGGACGGTGAGAGCAGATGGCTCTCGGGGAGCAGGCCCGGCTGGGCGCCGAGGAGCCGGGCGCCGACGGTCGCGCCGGGGCCACCGAGACCGGCGAGGGCCCAGGCGGCCGTGACCACGTGAAGGGCCGGCATCTGCGGGGCGACCATCATCGAGAGCGTGCTCAGGGACCGGTCCAGGGCCTCTCGGGCCAGGTCGAGCGCCGAGGCGTACCGTCCGTCGAGGTTGTCCAGCCAGGCCAGGCCGCCGAGGGTGAACCCCGCGAAGATCGACAGGGTCTCGGAGCTGAAGTCCGCGAGCAGTCCGGTCAGTTGCTGCCGGGCCTCGGCCGTGCGGCCGGTGCGGCCGAGCAGCATCGCCAGGAACAGCCGGGCCGCGAGCACCGGTTCGTGTCCGCGGTTCTCCCCGTCCGCCAGGACCTCGCGGAGGATCGCCTCCGCCTCCTCCTCGCGGCCGGTCACACCGAGCATGTCCGCGTAGCGGGCGCGCAGCACGGCCTTCTGGGTCTGGGCGCCGGCCCGCTCCGCGTATCCGATGGCCGCGGCGAAGTCCTCGGCCGCGCCCTCGTACCGGCGCTGTCGCTCGCGGGCCTCGCCGCGCGAGGAGAGTGCTTCCGCCGCGCCCCAGGCGTCGTCGAGGCGGACGAAGATCTTCAGGCTCTCCTCTGCGTCGGCGGCCGCGTCGGCCGCCCCGTCGGACCGGTTGGCCAGCAGGTTGGCGCGGGTCTGGAGGGCGTTGGCGAGCTCCCATTCGTAGCCGTAGGTGCGGCACGCCTCGACCGTGGCGTCGAGGACCTCCCGCATCCTGTCCCCCTCCCCGATGAGCAGGACGGCGAAGACGGCGAAGGAGCCGGGCAGCCGACAGGTCTGGGGAAGCCCGGGCCGGTAGACGGCGTTGATGCGGCGCAGTCGCTCCGAGCCCTCCAGGCTGGTCCACCCGCCCCTCTCGTAGTCCATGTTGAGCAGCTCGATCAGCCGCACCCCGCGCCGGGCCTCCCAGAGCTGCTCCTCGCTCAGCGGGGGCGGGGTGGCGGTGCAGGGCTCGTGGAGCGGTACGGCGGGAATGATGGGCGGCGCGAAGGGGTCGGGCCCGAGGGCGGCGGCCTCCCCCGCCCAGTGCAGGGCGTCGGCGCGCAGATCGCGCAGCTGCCAGTACCAGAGGAGGCAGTGGACGAGCACGAGCGCCTCGTGCTCGTCCCGTACGGCGACGGCACGGCGCAGCGCGGTGCGCAGGTTGTCGTACTCGGTGCGGAACCAGGTCATGGCGCGGCGCTGACCGCCGCCGCGGAGCTCGGGGTCGGTGACGCGGGCGAGTTCGCGGTAGTGGACGAGGTGGCGCCGCTCGATCTCGGCGCGTTCCCCCGCCTCGTCGAGCCGCTCGCCGGCGTATTCGGCGACGGTCTCCAGGAGGCGGTAGCGCATCGTTCCGTCGTCGGCGGGCGCGGCGACGACCAGCGACTTGTCGACGAGCGAGCCGAGCACGTCGAGGGTCTCCGCGCACGATGCGCCGTGCTCGGGGGCCGCGTCGGCCGTGCGGGCGGATTCGGTGCGGACGGATTCGGTGCGGGCAGGTTCGGTGCGGGCGAATTCGGTGCGGGCGGGTTGGGTGCGGACAGGTTCGGCGCGGACAGGTCCGGTGCTGACGGATTCGGTACAGACCGCCTCCGCCGCCTCCAGGTCGCAGCCTCCCGTGAAGGCGGACAGGCGGCGCAGGACGGCCCGTTCGGGCGCGTCGAGCAGGTCCCAGGACCAGTCGACCACCGCGCGGAGGGTCTGCTGACGGGGCAGGACGGTGCGGGCCCCCGAGGTGAGGAGGAGGAAGCGGTCGTCGAGACGGTCGGCGATCTGGCGCGGTGTCAGCAGCCTTAGCCGCGCCGCCGCGAGCTCGATCGCGAGCGGGAGGCCGTCGAGACGCCGACAGATCTCGGCGCACGCCTCGGGGTCGTCGCCGGGGTCGAAGCCGGGCCGGGCCGCGGCGCCGCGCTCGCCGAGCAGGCGCAGCGCGCTCTCGGGCGGCAGCGGCTCCACCGGGCGCAGGAACTCGCCGGGGACGCCGAGCGGTTCGCGGCTCGTGGCCAGGACGGTCACGCCGGGGCACCGGGCGAGGAGGGACTCCGCGAGGGCGGCCGCCGCGTCCACGACGTGTTCGCAGTTGTCCAGGACGAGCAGCAGGCGGCGCGCGGAGCAGTGCTCGACGAGGCGCCCGAGCGGGGTGTCGGTGCCGCGCAGCTCCTCCGCGCCCGCGCCCCTCAGCACGGTCTCGCGCGCTCCGACTGCGCCCAGCACGGCCTCGACGACGGCCTCGGGGTCGGTGACGGGCGCGAGCTCGGCGAGCCAGACGCCGTCGGGCCAGGCCCCGGCGTCGGCGGCGCGTTCGGCCCCCTCCTGCGAGAGCCGCGTCTTCCCGGCCCCGCCCGGGCCGAGAAGGGTGACGAGCCGGCTCGCGTGCAGGTCGTCCCGGAGCTGGGCGATGTCCTGGTCGCGGCCGACGAAACTGGTGAGCCGCGCCCGGAGGTTGCCGGGTCGGGGCGTGCCGACGTGCCGATCGGTGACCTTCACGTCCGGGCCCTGGACCGGGACGCCCTGCACCGAACCGGGCCCCGCAGGTCCGACAAGGCCGCCGGACGCGCCCTGCACCGAACCGGGCCCCGCAGGGACCTCGGACCCGACATGCCCCGCAGGCCCGCAGGGGCCGCCGTCGGCGCCGTGCGCCGAGCCGCCAGAGCCTCCGTGCCCCACAGGTCCGACAGAACCGCCGGACGCGCCCTGCACCGAACCGGGCCCCGCAGGTCCGACAGAACCGCCGGACGCGGGCCGCGCCGGGCTGGGACCGGGCCGGTTCTCCCGCGAGCCGCTGCCGTCCCCTGCCCGGGCCGCCTGGTCGGGGCGCGTCACTCCGGTGTCCGGTGACAGCAATTCCGCGTGGAGGGCGGCCAGGGACGGCGACGGATTCGTGCCCAGGCGGTTCACCAGCTCCCGGCGTACGGCCTCGTAGGCGACGAGTGCCTCCGCCGCGCGGCCCGTGTCGCGCAACGCCCGGATGCGCAGGGCCTGGAGGGGTTCGTCGAGCGGATGTGCCTGGCAGAGAGCGACCAGTTCGGGCAGGACCGACGCACCCTCCCGGAGCGCGAGTGCCGCGCCGAAGCGGGCCCGGCGGGCGTCGAGGCGGCGGGTCTCCCAGCGGGCCGCCTCCGCCGTACGGTCGGGCAGGTCGGCGAGTGCGGGCCCCCGCCACAGTCCGAGCGCCTCGTCGAGCAGCTCCGCCGCCCGCCCCGGGTCGCCCGCGCCCAGCGCCCGTACGCCGTCGCCCGCCAGCCGCTCGAAGCGCTGCGCGTCCACGTCGTCGGGGCCGGCCACCAGCCGGTAACCGCCGGGGGACGACTCCACCGCGTCCCGGCCGAGCGCCCGCCGCAACCGCCCGACCAGGGCCTGGAGCGCGGCGGCGGCGTCGGCCGGCGGGTCCCCGGCCCACACCTCGTCGACGAGCACGGTGACGGGCACCGCGTGTCCCGCCCGCAGGGCCAGCACGGTCAGCAGCGCTCGCAGGCGGGCCCCGCCGAGCGCGACGGGGGTGCCTTGGGCGGTGTGGACCTGGGTCGGGCCGAGGACGGAATAGCGCACAGGCCCTATTCTCCGTGAGCCGGGGACCGTCGCAGGAACTCGCCCCCGCCCCGGCACGTTTCCCGCACACACCCCGCCGCGTCCCAGGGAGTCCCACCGATGACCACGGCCACCACCCGCAGCCATGAGCGCAGGATCAGCCCGGTCTTCCTGGCGATCCTCGCCGTCATGGCGGTCACCGGCTGGGCCGTGTGGACCGGCTTCGCCGCGTCCCCCGGTGTGGCGATCTTCCTCTTCGTGACCTCGGCGTGGATCGTCTCGCTCTGTCTCCACGAGTACGCGCACGCCCGTACCGCGCTCAACGGCGGGGACATCACGGTCGGCGCGAAGGGGTATCTCACTCTCAACCCGCTCGCCTACACCCATGCGGTGCTGAGCATCGTCCTGCCGGTGCTCTTCGTGATCATGGGTGGCATCGGTCTGCCGGGCGGTGCGGTCTTCATCGAGCAGGGCCGGGTCAAGGGGCGCTGGAAGCACAGCCTGATCTCGGCGGCGGGCCCGCTGGCGAACGTCGTGTTCGCGATCGTCTGTACGGCGCCGTTCTGGCTGGACGCGCTGGACGGCGTCCCGCTCGCCTTCCGGTACGCGCTCGCGTTCCTGGCGTTCCTCCAGGTGACGGCGGCGCTGCTGAACTTCCTGCCGGTGCCGGGCCTCGACGGCTACGGGGTGGTCGAGCCCTGGCTGTCGTACAAGATCAAGCGGCAGATCGAGCCGTACGCGCCGTACGGCTTCTTCGTCGTGATCGCGCTGCTGTTCGTCCCGGCGGTCAACGGCGCGTTCTTCGACACGATCGACGCGCTGATGCGTGCGCTCGGTGTGCCGGAGCTCTCCCGCTACTGCGGCTCGAACCTCTACCGCTTCTGGCAGGAGACTCCGGAGCTCTGCGAGGTCTGAGGGACCCCGCCCGTACCGCCGCCCGGGCGATCTCCGGCGGCGGACACACCGTCGACGTGACGGGTGCATATGCACGGATATGCATACTGCAGACATGGCGGCTCTCGAGCAGACGCGTCTGGCCCTCGTCCTCAACGGCGGCGTGAGCCTGGCCGTCTGGATGGGCGGGGTGACGCACGAGATCGACCTGCTCCGGCGGGCCTCCCGCGCGGTCCGCTCGGGTCTGCCTCCCGAGTACGTCGACCCGCGCGACCGGCCCGTCTTCGAGCTCTGGAAACGCGTCGTCCACGAGGCGAACACGCACGTCCTCGTCGATGTCATCGCGGGCACGTCGGCCGGCGGCCTCAACGGCTCCCTGCTGGCCGCGGCCATCGGGCGGGGGACGGCGCTGCCGAACCTCCGCGAGACCTGGCGGAACGCGGCGGCGCTCGACGACGACAAGCTGCTGAGGAAGCCGCCGTACAACAGCGTCCTGGACGGCCGGTTCTTCCAGGACACCATCGGCGACATCCTGAACGGCATGGGCTCCAGCGAGCGCGACGCCGAGCCCGTGACGCTCTTCGTCACCGCGACCGCGCTCGACGGCGTACCCGAGGACTTCCAGGACGGCTTCGGCGGCCGCTTCGACGTGGCGGACCACCGCAGGATCTACAAGTTCCAGCACGACCCGGACGCGGTCGTCTTCCGCAAGGCCGTCGCCCCGTGCGAGATCTGGAAGACCGAGCCACGGGTCCGCAGGGACTTCCTGGACGACGACGTCCTGGACCGGCTCAGCCTGGCGGCCCGCGCCTCGGCCGGTTTCCCGCTGGCCTTCGCACCCGTCGACGAGTCGCCCCTGCTTGAGCAGCGGGTCCGCCCCCACCCCCAGATCCCGAGCCGCGGCCGGGACCGGGCCAGCTGGATCGTCGACGGGGGGCTGCTCAACAACGCCCCCTTCGGACCGGTGCTCGAAGCCATCTCGGACCGCCGGGTGGAGGGCCCGGTGCGGCGGATCCTGGTCTTCGTGGTGCCCTCGTCCGGCGTCGCCCAGCGCCATGTGGAGAACCGCCCTCCGTGCAAGGCCACCGAATGGCCGTCGGTCCTCGGCACGGCCATCAACTACCCGCGCGAGGCGGACTTCCGCACCGGCACGACCGAGCTGCGCGAACACATGGGCCGGCATTCCCACACCCGTCAGCAGGATCTCTTCGAGCGACAGTTCCACTCCGAGACCGGAGAGGCCCAGCGAGAGGCCATGCTCACCGTCGCCGAACAGCTCTTCACCGAGTACCGGTACAGCCGCATCGCCGCCGCCGTGTGGAAGATCCGGCAACTGCGGGAGGACGGGCGAGGGGTACGCTCCCTGGTCGGCATCCCGCAGGAGAACGCCGAGGCCATCCTGGAGAACGGCGCTTCGCCCACGGGGTGGGTGCCCAGCTCCGCTCACGCGCTGGCCGACCCCGTAGCCACCCCCTGGGAATGGGGTGTCCACGGTGCCGAACGGCTGGTGTGGACGCTCGCGGCCGACGTCGAGCGCCGGCTGAAGGAGACGCGGCGCCACCGAACCGTGCCGCCCTGCGCCCCGACCGTCGAGGAGGCCGAGGAACACGAGCGCGAGGAGCGCCGCCTCGGCCGGGCCCTGGAGGAACTCAGCACCTGCGTACGGGCCGTGCGCGCCGTGACCGACCACGTGTTCGGACTCCTGCGCAACGCCGACACGGCCGGCGGCGATCCCACCCGCAGGAAGGTGGCCGCCGACCGGGGGCCGATCGCCACGATCAACGCGGTCTACAAGGACCTCAGCCTGGGACGTGTCCTCGGCGAACAGGTCGAGGAGGCCGTCGGCGCCTACGCGAGGGCGACGGCCGGCCCCGGCTCGGGCGGCCCCGAGCGGCCCGACGGGGAGCGCGAGCGGATGGTCCTCAAGGCCTGCCTCGTCGCGGAGGTGGTCGCCCAGTCCTTCTCCTCACCGGAGGAGCTGGTGGAGCACACGCCCCAGTTCGAGTTCCTGCGGCTGGGACCCGACGAGCACAGTCCGGTCTTCCCTCTGGACAAGTACGCGCCCCTCGGCGAACGCAAGCTGTACGGCGTCCGCCTCGACCACTTCGGGGCCTTCGTCGACCCGAAGTGGCGCGAGTCCGACTTCGCCTGGGGACGGCTCGACGGGGCGCATCACCTGCTGCGCCTGTTCGTCGCGAACCACCAGGAGCGCCGCTCCCTGGAGCTGGAGCTGCACGAGGCCATCCTCGCGGCCGAGATCGGCACCGAGCGGATGGGCCGCAACCTCGACGAGCTCGCCGAACCGGACAGGACACTGTTCACGAACTACCTCAGGACCGCACAGGGGCGGAACACCGCGGGAAGGCTGCTCGAAGCCGTCCTCAGCATCCTGGTGGGCAAGGGCTCGCCGATCCGGGGGGCGTGGGCCGAAGCGGGCCGGACCATGTTCTGGCGGGGTTTCGGCCGCAAGGTGCCTCCGTGGCACTGGCCGTGGCCCTCCCGGATCGCCGGCCTGCCGGGGCGCTGGCTGTGGTGGGGGCGGGTCACCAGGAATCCCGCCTCGGCGCTGCAGTGGACCGTGTGGGCGGCGCTCGTGACGTACGGCGTCGCCGTCATGGGAGCCGTGGGGATCGCATGGCTGATCAAGTCGATCTGGGGGGAAGGCGCCTGGAGCTGGCTCATCCTGCTCGTCGCCGGTCTCGGGATGCCCCTGCTGTTCCTGCTGGAGTTCCTTCTCACCGTGGCTCTCAGCCGGTGGACCACACGGCGGCGAAGGCGGCGGGCGCGGCGGCGCGCGAAGAAGGCCGCCCGGGAGCGGACCGACCAGGAATCCGGCTAGATCAGAGGCGTTCCCCGGGAGATCAGGCCGGCTCGGAGGCGCGGGCCGCGTCGGCCTTCGCTCGGCGGATGTAGTACCAGGCCATGTTCGAGGAGAGGCCGGCGAGCAGGACCCAGACGATCCCCAGCCACATGCCCGCGACGAAGGAGACGACGGCCGCGGCCACGGCGAGGGCGCAGACGGCGAGGGCGTACAGAGCGAGGCGGGGCATGGGGGTCGGCTCCTGTCCGGGTACGGCTGACGGTGCCCGTCCAGTGTCCCCCATGCCCCGGTCCGTCCGGGCACGTGGTCAGACGTCGGTGACCCGGAGCCCCGCGTGGGCCTTGTAGCGGCGGTTGACCGAGATCAGGTTGGCGACGAGCGACTCGACCTGGTGCGCGTTGCGCAGCCGCCCCGCGAAGACGCCGCGCATCCCGGGGATGCGGCCGGCGAGCGCCTGGACGATCTCGACGTCGGCGCGCTCCTCGCCGAGGACCATCACGTCCGTGTCGATCTCGTCGATCGAGGGGTCCTGGAGGAGGACGGCGGAGAGGTGGTGGAAGGCGGCGGTGACCCGGGCGCCGGGCAGCAGGGCGGCGGCCTGCTCGGCGGCGGAACCCTCCTCCGGCTTGAGGGCGTAGGCGCCCTTCTTGTCGAAGCCGAGCGGGTTGACGCAGTCGACGACGAGCTTGCCCGTGAGTTCGTCGCGCAGCGACTCCAGCGTCCTGGCGTGCCCGTCCCACGGCACGGCGACGATCACGATGTCGCTGCGGCGGGCGCATTCGGCGTTGTCGTCGCCCTCGACACCGAGTCCCAGCTCGCCGGCCGCGGTCTGCGCGCGCTCGGCGGCGCGGGAGCCGATGATCACCTTCTGGCCGGCCTTGGCGAGGCGGTAGGCCAGGCCGCGACCCTGGTCGCCGGTGCCGCCGAGGACGCCGACGACGAGGCCGGACACGTCGGGGAGGTCCCAGGGGTCCTTGGGGGCGGGCTTGCTGTCAGTCGTAGTCATGGCCTCGACATTACTGGCCGGTCAGCCGATCCGTTTCCCGTCGGGTGGAACATCCCGTACGGGTGGAACCCTCGGCGACCGCCCTCCCCGCGCGGCCCGGCTGCGGCAGGATGCGGGCCCATGGATGCCGTACGCGTCGCGTTGCTGCGGGAAGTGCTCGCCGGAACGGAGTGGCCGGCCGCGGCCCGCCGGTTCGCCGGTTCGCTCCGCTCCTCGGTCGTCCCGCGCGGGGGCGGGCTGCTGCTGGTGGGAACGGAGGGGTACGAGCCCTGGCACCTGGCGGCGCATCTGGTGGACGAGGCGGCCTGGTCGGGCCGGCCGGAGCTGACGCCGACGCTCGTACGGCACCGGGTGCGGCCGGGGGACCCGGCGCACCTGGCCGTGGGTCTGGGCCGGCTGGAGTCGGCTCGGCGCGAAACGACGCTGCTGATGGTTGCGCCGGAGCGGCCTGCCGCGGGGCTCCTGGAGCGGGTCCACGACGCGCGCAGGGCGGGGGCGACGGTGCTCTCGCTCGACGGCGGCGATCCGGAGGTCCGGGGCCTGGCGCACGAGACGCTGACGGTGCGGGAGGGCGCGGAGGTCGACCTGGACACGGTCCAGCACCTGGTGAGCGCGGCGGCCGGCGAGAACAGCCTGCCCTCCCCGCGCGGGCGGCGCCGCTTCCGGGACCGCCTCTCGCTCCTGGCGGACCATCTGACGTCTCCGCCCCCGACCCGCTGGTAGCCCGCGGCGACCGGGCCCGGTAGGCCGGACGCCCCACTCGCCCCACCCCTCCGCGCCGTAATTCGGTTGCCGGGCACCTCGCGGCGGTCGGAGCATGGCGCCTCGTGACCTCGAAGCTGTCCGCCGTACTGCCCGATCTCGCGCCCTGGCGCTCCTCCCGCGACTTCCGGCTCCTCTGGGTCCAGGGGCTCGTCGCCTTCTTCTCCAGCGCCGTGGCGATGATCGCGCTGCCGTTGCAGATCAAGGATCTGACCGGCTCCCCGCTCGCGGTCGGCGCGATGGGCGCGGTCGAGCTGGTCCCCCTGATCGTCTTCGGGCTCTACGGCGGCGCGCTCGCCGACGCCGTCGACCGGCGCAAGGTCCTCGTCGCCGCCGAGGCCGGGCTCGCGCTGCTCGCCCTGCTGCTGCTCCTCAACTCCCTGCTGCCCGAGCCGATGCTCTGGCCGCTGTACGCCGTCGCCGCCGGCGTCTCCGCGCTGGCCGGTCTCCAGCGCCCCGCCCTGGACTCCCTCCTCGCCCGGATCGTGCCGCACGACCAGCAGACCGCCGCCGCGGCGCTCAACTCGCTGCGGTGGCAGATGGGCACCATCGCGGGCCCCGCGCTCGCCGGCCTGCTCGTGGCGTACGCCGGCCACGCTCCGGCCTACGCCGTGACGATCGCCGGTTTCCTCGTCTCCGTACTCCTGTGTCTGCGGCTCTCCCCCGCCCCGCCCGCGCACGACGCCGACAAGCCGTCCCTGCGGGGCATCGTGGAGGGCGCGCGCTACGCCTGGTCGCGTCCGGTGCTCCTCGGGACGTACGCGGTCGATCTGGCCGCGATGTTCTTCGCGTTCCCGAACACGATCTTCCCGTTCCTGGCGGACGAACTGGACGCGGACTGGTCGCTGGGCCTGATGTACGCGGCGGGCTCGGTCGGATCGCTCGTCCTCGGCCTGACCAGCGGCTGGACCTCGCGGATCCGCCGGCACGGATGGCTGGTCGTGTGCGGGGCCACGGCATGGGGGCTCGCGATCGCCGCCGCGGGATGGCTCTCGAACGTGTGGCTGGTGCTGCTCTGCCTCGCCTTCGCGGGCGCGGGCGACATGGCGAGCGGTCTGGGCCGCGCCACGATCTGGAACCAGACGATCCCGGAGGAGCTGCGCGGCCGGCTCGCCGGCATCGAGGTGCTCTCCTACAGCGTGGGCCCGCAGCTGGGCCAGGTCCGGGCGGGCGCCATGGCCGGCTGGACGGGGACGCGGGCGGCGATCTGGTCCGGCGGTGTGGCGTGCGTGGCGTCGGTGGGGCTGCTCTGTCTGGCCCTGCCCAGGCTCCTCCGGTACGACTCCGAGACGGACGAGGACGCGCTGCGCCACAGGACCGCGCAGGCGGAGCGGGAGGCACGCGAGGCGCGGGCGGGCGGGGCGCCGGACGCGCGGGAGACCGGGACCGGGGTCCCGGACTCCTGACGGGCCGACGAGCGACTTCCGACGTGCGACGTGCGGCAGCGGCAGCGGCAGCGGCAGGGTCTAGTCCGAGGTCTCGCCCTGCTTCGGGGCGTCGTGCCACTTCGGGTCCGTCTCCCACTGCTCGTTGCGTTCCCGCGCGGTCTCCATCGCGTGGGACGCCTCCTCACGGGTGGCGTACGGTCCGAAACGGTTCTTCGACGGGCACTCCGGGCCCTCCTCGACCTTCTTGTGCTCCAGGCAGTAGTACCACTCGCCCGGTTTGCCCACCGTGCGCTTCTTGAACAGGGCCATCGTCGGCTCCTTCCTCTGAGGCCATGCTGCCCCAGACACGGTCGTTAGACTCGCTGACATGTCTGGCCAGTCGCTGCTCGTACCGGGGGAGCTCTCCCCCCACCGCTCCGTTCCGGGAGCCATCCGTCGTCCCGAGTACGTCGGGAAGCCCGCACCCACCCCGTACACCGGCCCCGAGGTGCAGGATTCCGACACCGTCGAGCGGATGCGGATCGCCGGCCGCATCGCCGCGCAGGCGATGGAGGAGGCCGCCAAGCACATCGCGCCGGGTGTCACCACGGACGAGCTGGACCGGGTCGCCCACGAGTTCATGTGCGACCACGGGGCGTACCCCTCCACCCTCGGCTACCGCGGCTTCCCGAAGTCGCTCTGCTCCTCGGTCAACGAGGTCATCTGCCACGGAATCCCCGACTCAACCGTCCTCAACGACGGCGACATCGTGAACCTGGACGTCACGGCGTACATCCACGGGGTCCACGGCGACAACAACGCCACCTATCTGTGCGGGGACGTGGACGACGAGTCCCGGCTGCTCGTCGAGCGCACCCGCGAGTCCCTGAACCGGGCCATCAAGGCGGTCAAGCCGGGCCGGCAGATCAACATCATCGGCCGGGTCATCGAGTCGTACGCCAAGCGGTTCGGCTACGGCGTGGTGCGCGACTTCACCGGGCACGGCATCAACTCGTCCTTCCATTCCGGACTGATCATCCCGCACTACGACTCCCCGCACGCCACGACGGTCATCCAGCCCGGCATGACGTTCACCATCGAGCCGATGCTGACGCTGGGCACGCACGAGTACGACATGTGGGACGACGGCTGGACGGTCGTGACCAAGGACCGGAAGCGGACGGCGCAGTTCGAGCACACGCTCGTCGTGACGGACAGCGGGGCCGAGATCCTTACGTTGCCCTGAGCCGTCCTCCGGGTAAGCATTTACCGACAGGACGTCGGGAACCAGTTGACTTAGGTAAGCCTAAGAAGCAGTATCGCAGCAGGTTCCCGTCCCCATCGGCCCGGAGGCACGCCTTGGACACGCCCTTCTCGACGCTCATCCGCACGGCCTCGCACGAGCAGCACACCGAGGCCGAGACGTCGACCTTCATGAGCGACCTCCTCGGCGGTCGCCTCGCGGTGGACGCCTACACGCGGTACACGGAGCAGCTGTGGTTCGTGTACCGCGCGCTGGAGGAGGGTGCCGAGGCGCTGAAGGACGACCCGGTCGCCGGGCCGTTCATACAGCCGGAGCTCTTCCGCACGGCCGCCCTGGAGCAGGACCTCGCCCATCTGCGGGGCCCGGGCTGGCGCGAGGGGCTCTCCCCGCTGCCCGCCACGGCCGCGTACGCGGCGCGGGTGGCGGAGTGCGCGCGGGAGTGGCCCGCCGGCTATGTGGCGCACCACTACACGCGCTACCTCGGGGATCTCTCCGGTGGCCAGATCATCCGCGACAAGGCGGAGCGGACGTGGGGTTTCGCGCGCAAGGGCGACGGCGTCCGCTTCTACGTGTTCGAGGAGATCGGGAACCCGGCGGCCTTCAAGCGCGGGTACCGGGAACTGCTCGACGGGGTGAACGCCGACGACCTGGAGAAGCAGCGGATCATCGACGAGTGCAAGCGCGCGTTCGACTTCAACGGCGCGGTCTTCCGGGAGCTGGGCGGCGAGTTCCCGCTCAGCGCGTGAGCGCGTAGGGACCGGCGCGGGCGAGTCAGCGCGGGCGAGTTCGACGCGTGCGAGTCAGCACGGGCGAGTCGACGCGGGCGAGTCAGCGCGTGAGCGCCTGAGTCTCAGAGGGTGAGGGTCCGTTCGAGGCGGACCCGCCCACCCAGTTCGATCACTCCGTCGGGGCCGGGGGCCGTGAGGATCTGCGACCCCCGGCCCTGCGTGATGTTCAGGGCGCGGCCCAGCTCGGCCGTGAGCAGCAGGGCCGCCGCGCCCGTCGCCTCGTCCTCGTCGACACCGTCCCCGCGCCCCGGGAAGCCGCGCGCCCTGACCCGCCCGGCGGCCTCGTCCTCCCAGGCCCAGGCGTAGATCCAGGTCCCCGGCGCGGGCACCTCGAGCGCGTCCACCTCGGCGGCGGAGCCGTACCGGCGCAGGGACCGCGGCGGGGCCCACTCGGCCCGCGCCTCGATCCAGGTGAACTCCCCGTCCCCGCGCACCCACACCTCGCCGACGGGCGGGCACACGACCTCCAGGTCGAGCAGCCAGGCGGTCCCGACCAGCGGGTGACCGGCGAACGGCAGCCGTACACCGGGCGTGTAGATGTCGACGACGCCCCGCTCGGGATCGTCCACGAAAACGGTCTCGCTGAACCCGAGTTCCTTGGCGAGCGCCTGCCGGGACGCCTCGTCGGGATGCGTGCGCCCGTCCCGTACGACACCCAGGGCGTTGCCGTACCGGCCGTCGCCGGCGCAGAAGACGCGCAGGACGTCGAGGTCGGTGGCGCTAGTCGTCGCGGTCGTGTTCATGGCGGAATTCAAGCATCCACGCGTCTCGTTCCGCCGGTCCACCGGGAATCGGCCAGGTCCGCGTGCGGGCCCGGCCGTACGGGATCGGCGCGGTGTGCTCGGCGAGGCCGCGCAGGAAGACGGCGCGCTGCCGCTCGGGGTCCGGGCCCCGGAAGACGCGGGACGACTGGTGGGGCCGGTACGGGACGCTCCTCAAGGGCGTCTTCGGCTTCCAGCCGAACCCGACGGTTCTTCAGGTCACGGTGTGGGCGCTCTATCCGGTCCCGACGCTCGCACTGTCGCCGGCCCCGGTAGGGTCGGGTCCGTCCGTGCCGGTGAAGGAGCAGAAGGCGACCGATGAGAAGGCTGAGGGGACCGTCGAAGGCACTCGCTGAACCGGGAGGACCCTCCCGGGTGTTCGTGGCGACGACGGCGGTGACCGTGCTGGCGCTGACGGCGAGCGGCTGCGTGACGGTGCACGGCGAGCGGGAGCTGATCCCGGCGGCGACGAAGGCCGAGGCCGAGCAGGCCCTCAAGGACTTCACCGACGCCTACAACGAAGCCGACAAGGCGCACGACCCGAAGCTCGACGCGGACCGGGTCACCGGGGCGCTGGGGGCCATCAACCAGGCCGGTCTGAAGTCCCGTTCGATCACGGCGCCCGAGGGCAACCCGCAGCATCAGCCCCTGGAGCTGACGGACGCGACGTACGTCCTCCCCAAGAAGGCGGGCTGGCCGCGCTGGTTCGTCGCGGACACCGACTCCAACCGGGACGACGACAACGGCCGGGGCGACAACCGCTGGCTCCTGGTCTTCGTGCGCAACGGCGCCGACCAGCTGTGGGAGGTCGCCTACCTGGCGATCCTGACCCCGGACGAGATCCCCGCGTTCAAGACCGAGGGCGGCTTCGCGGTCCCGGTCCCCGCGGACTCCACGGGTCTCGCCGTCGCGCCCGAGGACCTGGGACGGAGTTACGTCTCGTTCCTCGGCGGCGGGGAGCGGGGCCAGTTCGCCGCCGGTCCGCACACCACGCGCTGGCGTGAGGAGCGGGAGAAGGGCGCGAAGCGGGCGGGACTCGCGACGCAGTACGTCGACCAGGTCATGGACGCCGGGGACTTCGCGCCGCTGGCCCTCGCGACCGAGGACGGCGGGGCTCTGGTCTTCTTCACGACGCGGTACTTCGAGCAGCAGACGGCGGCCAAGGGCTACCGGCCGAAGGTCGGTCCCGATGTGAAGGCGCTGATGACGGGCGAGGTCAAGAACACCGTCACCAAGGAGTGGGTGTCGAGCCAGACGGTACTGGTGAAGCCGGCGGGCACGGACGCGGACGGCGTCACGGTCACCGGCCGGCTCCAGGGCGTCACGGGCGCGAAGGGCTCGTAGCGCGCCAAGCGCGCGAACGGCTCGTGGCGCGCTAAGGACGGGCAGGGCTCGTACGGTTCTCAGCCGCTCCGGTTCAGCGGCGGCCGAGCGGCCAGGCCACCTCGTGTCCGGTGTGCTGGTCCCCCTGCTCGGCCGCGTGCCGGGCACAGGCGTCGGTGAGCGTCTCCAGGAGGTTCAGCGGGTCGGGCAGCGGGTGCTCGGGGCCGCGGACCCAGCTGACCGCGGGCCGCTCCTCCTCGTCACCGATCAGCCGGGCGGGCGGTACGAGCACGTAGCTGCCGCGGCAGTGCCAGCGCAGCCCCGGGTGCTCGTCCATGGTCTCCGGATGGCAGTCCAGCTCGCAGGGCCACCACTCGTCCTCGTCCTCGGGGGTGCCACGGGTGGCGGTGAAGAAGAGCATCCGCCCGCCGTCGCCCGCGCTCTCGGCGGACTCGGCGACCGGTCCGACCTCCACACCCTGGTCGAGGAGCCGTTCCAGGGCCGCCCGGCCGGCCTCCAGGGGGACGTCGAGGACGTCGTGGACCATGCCGGTGGCCGTGACGAAGTTCGCCTCGGGCTCGTTCCGGGCCCAGCGCTCGATCTGGGCGCGGTCGGTCGTGGACTGGGTCTGCCAGGCGAAGGAGACGGGGTGCCGGGCGGGTGTGGGACAGCCCATGCGCTCACAGGAACAGCGGTAGCCGACGGGGTACGCGGCGGGGGCGAGGGGCAGTCCGGCGGCGGCGGTGGCCAGGAGCAGGTTCTCGCGGCGGTTCTCGTCCTCGGCCGCGGTGCGTTTGGGCCGCCTGCGCAGCCACTGCGGGAGCCTGCTCTCCGTGCCGCGGTAGCGGCCGATACCGTCGCCCATCTATCCCCTCACACCTGTCCTCGCCCGTTCGGCTCTGCCCATCGTCGCATCTTCCGGTGCTCCAGGTGACCGGAGTCCCCAACCGGGGTACGTAACGGGGTTACGCCCTGGGCGCGAGCCCGCGCAGCGCGTAGTCGACGAGGGTGTCGGCGTAGGCGTGGGTCAGGGGCAGGGTGCGGTGCAGCCAGCGGTGGTTCAGGGGGCCGACGAGGAGTTCGAGGGCGATGCGCGGGTCGACGTCGGGGGCGATGTCGCCGGCGGCCTGGGCGGCCTCGATGCGGCGTACGTAGTACTGGAGCTGGGGTTCCAGGAGTTTCTCGACGAACTGGGCGCCGAGTTCGGGGTTGACGACGCCCTCGGCGGCCAGGGCGCGGGAGGGTGCGTCGTAGGTGGGGTTGTTCAGTTCGTCGACCGTGGCGCGGAGCACGTACTTGAGGTCGGCGGCGAGGTCCCCGGTGTCGGGGATCTCACTGTCCCCGTCCCCGCCGCGGGCGTCGTCCCGCCGAGCCGCCTCGTTGGCCTGTGCGGCGAGGTCGAGGAACGCTTCGAGGAGGACGGCGGCCTTGGAGGGCCACCAGCGGTAGATGGTCTGCTTGCCGACCCCGGCGCGGGCGGCGATGCCCTCGACGGTCGTCCTGGCGTAGCCGGTCTCGGAGACGAGGGCGAGGGCGGCCTCGTAGATCGCGCGGCGGGAGCGCTCGCTGCGACGGGTGGCGTCGGGGCTCTTGGCTGCGGGGCTCTGCGTGTCGGGCATGGCACCAATCTAACAGCGGGCGAGACGGCGCGTCTCGCCTGCCCTTCGGGTACCCGGACCGAACGTTCGGTGAACCACCCGAACGGTCCACTGCGCGGAGTCGTCCGAGGGCGGACCATGGGCTCCGTCCGACGACTGTTCTTCCGTTCGTGAGGAGCTCTCTTTGCGCCAGACCCCGCGCGAGGCCTCGCCCCGCCGTTATCTGATGTGCCCACCCACGCACTTCGAGGTGACGTACTCCATCAACCCCTGGATGGACCCCACCAAGCCGGTCGACCTGCCGCTCGCCCTCGCCCAGTGGGAGGACCTGACGGCCAGGTACCGCGCGCTCGGCCACACCGTGGAACTCCTTGACCCGGTCCCGGGCCTGCCCGACATGGTCTTCACCGCGAACGGCGCGACCGTGGTGGACGGCCGTGTGCTCGGCGCGAAGTTCGCCCATCCGGAGCGTACGGAGGAGGAGAAGGCACATCTGGACTGGTTCCGCGGAAACGGTTACGCGGAGGTCCGCGTGCCGGAGCACGTGAACGAGGCCGAGGGCGACTTCGCCGTGACCTCGTCCTGGATCCTGGCCGGCCGGGGCTTCCGCTCCACGCCGCTCTCGCACCTGGAGGCGCAGGAGTTCTTCGGGCGTCCGGTGATCGGTCTGGAGCTGGTGGACCCCCGGTACTACCACCTGGACACGGCGCTCTGCGTCCTGGACCCGGCGCGCGACGAGATCATGTACTACCCCGGCGCCTTCTCCCCCGGCAGCCGGCAGGTGCTGGCCAGGCTCTACCCCGACGCCCTGCTCGCGACGGAGGGGGACGCGGCGACGCTCGGCCTGAACGCGGTGAGCGACGGTCACCACGTGCTGCTGCCGCAGGCGGCGGTAGGGCTCTTCGAACCCCTCCGTGACCGGGGCTTCGAGCCCCTCGGCATGGACCTGTCGGAGCTGCTCAAGGGCGGCGGCAGCGTGAAGTGCTGCACCCAGGAGCTGCGTCCCGCCCAGGGGTGAGCCCGGGGGCGGCCCCTGCCCCCGGTCCTACTCCGTGGGCTCCGGGGGCCAGGGGTCGCCCCACTCCGCGTCCCGCGCCGCCTTGTAGAGGGCCCCGTGCCGCTTGGTGACCGTTTCGCGCGCCAGTCCGGTCTCCTCGGGGCCACAGAGATCCAGCAGGACCTGGCCCTTGCGGATCTGGGGCTTGCGGGTGACTCGGGAGGCCGCCGGTACGACGGGGAACCGGGTCGCCGCCACGTAAGCGAACTTCTCGTCCTCGTACGGCAGGGAACCGCCCTTGACCTTCCGGTGCAGCGACGACCTGCTCACCCGGGCGGCGAAGTGGCACCAGTCCCTGCCCGGCTCGATCGGGCACGTCCCGCTGTGCGGGCACGGCGCGGCCACGGTGAAGCCCGCCTCCACGAGGAGGGAGCGCGCCGCGATGATCCGCTCGTAGCCGTCGGGGGTGCCCGGCTCGACGATCACGACCGCCTGCGCCGCCCGCGCCGCCTCGGTCACGATCGCACGGCGGTCGGCCTCGGTCAGCTCCTTCAGGACGTAGCTGACGGTCACCAGGTCCGTGGCGTCGAGGCGCAGCTCCCCGCTGATCCGGGCCCGCCGCCACTCCGCGTCGAAGACCCCGTCCGCCAGCTCCTCGCCGAGGGCGAGCGCGGGCTCGGCCCAGTCGAGCACGGTCGTGCGCGCGGCCCCGTCCCAGGCCTCCGCGACCGCCCAGCTCGCCGCCCCGGTGCCGCCGCCG
This sequence comes from Streptomyces sp. NPDC057271, assembly GCF_042668715.1. NCBI lineage: Bacteria > Bacillati > Actinomycetota > Actinomycetes > Kitasatosporales > Streptomycetaceae > Streptomyces > Streptomyces sp. NPDC057271. Next base: position 120,906 of record NZ_JBHUYJ010000002.1, on the reverse strand, counting down.
ATGTCGGTGTGCGTGGCCGGCTCCCAGCTGGGGGCCGCGTCCCGCAGGGCGCCGAGCGCCCCCCGTACCGCCTCGAACGTCGCCGGCATCCGGTAGGCGGCGTACGCGGCGACGTCGGAGCGGTCCCGCAGCACGGGTGCGTCGGTCGGGGTGGTCCCCCGGTAGTTGGCGATCAGCCGGTCGACGGCCTGCGCCGCCTGACGCGGCGGCAGCCCGTGGAGAAGTCCGGCGAGCGCGGCGCGCAGCTCGTCGCCGGAGGCAAGGGAGGGGGAGGCGTTCACCTCCACATTTTAGGCGGCCTCCCGAGGCCGCCACGGCCGGCACATAGCCAGGAAGCAGACGAGCGCTCCGGCCGCGCACACGAGCTGCACCACCGCCATGGGCACGGCCGTGGCCTCGCCCGCGATGCCGACGAGCGGCGAGGCGACCGCCCCGATGAGGAACGAGGAGGAGCCGAGCAGCGCGGAGGCGGAGCCCGCCGCGTGCGGGGTACGCATCAGCGCCTGCGCGTTGGTGTTGGGCATCGCCAGACCCATCGCCGACATCAGGACGAACAGCCCGGCGGCCACGGGCGCGAGCCCCGGCTTTCCGAAGACCCCGCTCGTCATGACCAGCAGCGCCACCGAGGCGAGCAGGATCACGCAGAGCCCCCAGCCCAGCGCCTTGTCGAGGCTGACCCGGCCGACGAGGAGCTTTCCGTTGATCTGCCCGACGGCGACGAGACCGACGGAGTTGAGACCGAAGAGCAGGCTGAAAGTCTGCGGCGAGGCGCCGTAGATCTCCTGCACGACGAACGGGGAGGCCGAGATGTACGCGAAGAGCGCGGCGAAGGCGAGCCCGCCGGCCAGCATGTAGCCGGTGAAGACCCGGTCGGCGAGCAGACCGCGCATGGTGCGCAGCGCCTCCCCGACACCGCCCTCGTGGCGCCGCTCGGGCGGCAGCGTCTCCTCCAGCCACTTCCAGACCACCAGGGTCAGGAGCACACCGATGAAGGCGAGGACGTGGAAGACGCCCCGCCAGTCGGTGATCCGCAGGATCTGGCCTCCGATGAGCGGGGCGATGATCGGGGCGACGCCGGAGATCAGCATCAGGGTGGAGAAGAACCGGGCCATCGCCACGCCGTCGTACAGGTCGCGGACGACGGCCCGGGCGATCACGATGCCCGCCGCGCCCGCCAGGCCCTGGAGCAGCCGGAAGCCGACGAGCAGTTCGACGGTGGGGGCGAAGGCGCAGACCGCGGTGGCCGCGACGTACACGAGCATGCCGACGAGCAGCGGTCTGCGGCGGCCCCACCGGTCGCTCATCGGGCCGACGACGAGCTGACCGAGCGCCATGCCGGCGAGGCAGGCGGTCAGGGTCAGCTGGACGGTCGCGGCGGGCGAGCGCAGCATCTCGGTGACCTCCGGCAGCGCCGGCAGGTACATGTCCATGGACAGCGGCGGAAGCGCGGTCAGGCCGCCGAGGACGAGCGTGACGAGCAGGCTCGCACGCCGCGCGGGGGCGGCGGTACCGGCGGGTATGTGCGCCTGGGATCCCCGCTTCGTGGGCTGGCCGCTCTCCGGCATCGACTGCTCCATTTCGTTGAAACTTTCCCTATGCTCTCAGCTCGTCGGAGCGGGCCGAGACGTTCGTGGGGTGGGGCATGGGGAAGACCGTGCGGTGGGGCGTGCTGGCGACGGGCGGGATCGCGGCGAAGTTCGCCGGGGATCTGCTCGCGGCGGACGACAACGAGGTGGTGGCCGTCGCCTCCCGTACGAAGGCGTCGGCGCGGGCCTTCGCCGACCGGTTCGGGATACCGAGGGCGTACGGCGGGTGGGCCGCGCTCGTCGCCGATCCGGACGTGGACGTGGTCTACGTGGCGACCCCGCACCACGCGCACCGGGAGGCCGCCGGGCTCGCCCTGGAGGCCGGAAAGCCGGTCCTCTGCGAGAAGGCTCTCACCCTGAACGCGCGCGAGGCGGAGGAGTTGGTCGCCCTCGCCAGGGACCGGGGTCTCTTCCTGATGGAGGCCATGTGGATGTACTGCAATCCGCTGATCCGCCGCATCCGGGAGCTGGTCGCGGAGGGCGCGGTCGGCGAGGTCAGGACGGTGCAGGCGGACTTCGGGCTCGCGGGCCCGTTCGCCGCCGACCACCGGCTGCGCGACCCCGCCCTCGGCGGCGGCGCGCTCCTGGACCTCGGGGTCTATCCGGTCTCCTTCGCCCAGCTGCTGCTCGGTGAGCCCGACTCGGTCCAGGCCCACGCACTGCTCTCGCCCGAGGGCGTGGACCTGAACACGGGGATGCTTCTCGGCTGGTCCTCGGGAGCATCGGCCCTGCTGTCCTGCTCGCTCGTGGCGGACACCCCGATGGTCGCGTCGGTGACGGGATCGGCCGGCCGGATCGACGTCCCGGCCGGCTTCTTCTTCCCCGACCGCTTCACCCTGCGGCGCCACGGCCGGGAGCCGGAGGAGTTCGTTCTCGACGGCGACCGGCAGTCGCTGCTGCCGGAGGCGGCCGAGGTCGCGCGTTGTCTGCGGGCGGGCCTGACGGAGTCCCCGCTCGTACCGCTGGACGGTTCCCTCGCCGTGATGCGGACGCTCGACGCGGTACGGGACCGCATCGGCGTCCGCTATCCCGGGGAGCTCTCGCTCACGCCGGTGTGAGCCCGGGGTCGCCCGCCTCGGTGACGAAGGACCCGGCCGTGCCGACCGGGGCGCCGGGGGCCGTCACGGCCGAGACCGTACGGAAGTCGGCGCGGGCGCGAGCCGGGTCCGGAGGAGGAGGGAGCCGGGGTGGGGGTCGCCGGATGCCACCCCCGGGGCGAACGGGTCCTCGGTGACGCGGCGGGGGCGGCTCGGTGGCACTCACCGTGCCCGGGGCCGGGGGCCGGGGGCTGGACGGCTGGGACGGCCGACGGCTGGGACGGCTGAACGGCCGACGGCTGGACGGCGAAGGCGGGCCCGGCGGCACCGGCGGCTGGACGGCGAAGGCGGGCCCGGCGGCGGGCGCGGCGGTGGTGAGGAGACGGTGGCGGCCGAAGTGCCGGGCGGACGCGTGGAGTTCGTCGGTGTGGGCCTGCGCGTACGCCATATGTGCCTCCCCTGACGGAGTGGCGCGGGACGCCCCCGGGTTGTCGGGGACAGAACATCCGCGTGCCGGACAGATGAGTTCCCTGTGCACCGATCTCACGTACGCTGCGCGCCCATGAGCACTGAGTCGCGCATCGCAGTGGTGACGGGAGCGGGATCGGGCATCGGCCGGAGTGTGGCCGTGGCCCTGGCCGAGGCGGGCTGGTCGGTGGCGCTGGCGGGCCGCCGGCGCGAGCCCCTGGAGGAGACGGCGGCGTCCGTCCCGTCGGCCGACACGCTGTGCGTCCCGACGGACGTGACCTCACCGGATCAGGTGGCGTCCCTCTTCGAGGCGGTCCGGGACGGGTTCGGCCGGGTCGACCTGCTCTTCAACAACGCGGGGACGTTCGCCGGCGGCGGGACCCCGGTCGAGGACCTGGCCCACGAGACCTGGCGCTCGGTCGTGGACGTGAACCTGACCGGCTCGTTCCTGTGCGCCCAGGCGGCGTTCCGGGTGATGAAGGAGCAGTCCCCTCGGGGCGGCCGGATCATCAACAACGGCTCGATCTCGGCGCATGTGCCGCGCCCGCACTCGATCGCGTACACGGCGACCAAGCACGCGATGACGGGCCTGACGAAGTCGCTGTCGCTGGACGGGCGCCCGTACCGGATCGCGTGCGGTCAGATCGACATCGGGAACGCGGCGACGGAGATGACGGCACGGATGCAGTCGGGGATCCTGCAGGCGAACGGGGAGCTGGCGGCGGAGCCGGTGATGGACGCGGCGGACGTGGCGGCGACGGTGGTGCACATGGCAGCTCTGCCGCTGGAGGCGAACGTGCAGTTCGCGACGGTGATGGCGACGGCGATGCCGTACATCGGCCGGGGCTAGGGGGTCCCGGAAGGGCTCTGGCCGGAGGGCCCCGGAAAGGCCTCTCGGGAGCAGGTGCCGAGAGGCCCGTGGCAGGCCCCCTCCCGGGGCAGTACAGCTAGGCCTGGCCCGTCTCGAAGCGGGTGACCTTCCCGTCCTGCACGTGGAACCGCCAGGCGGTCCGCATCTCGCCCCAGGTGTCGTTGCGGTAGCGGGCGACGAGGGCGTGGCCGCCGTCCTTCTCGGACTCGATCTCCATATGGCCGCGCGAGGAGAAGATCTCCTTGTCGGTCCACTCGTCGACGTTCCGGTCGGAGCCGTCGTCGGACATGGTGGCGCCGGGGGTGAGGACCGCGAAGAACGCGTCGCGGTCGTTGGCGTTGAGGGCCGCGACGAAGGTGCGCACGGCGGGATCGGTGAGTCTGTCCACGGGAATCGTCATGGCCCTACCCGTACACCGCCCCACCCCGATCCCCACGGACCCGGGCCGCACATGTGCCGCGCCTCAGCGCACGGACTCCGCCACCTGGACGAGCAGCCCCGCGGCCTCGGCCTCGGACAGGACGCCTTCCGGCACGAGCTCGCCGGTCATACCGGGGAAGAACCGTCCGGCAGGCCGGCTCCGCTCGTACGGCGGCGGGTCGAGGACCACAATCCGTACGCCGTCGACGAGGGGGATCTCCGAGGGGTTGCCCTCGTTCCAGATCCATGCGCCGTCCGCGCCGACGAGATCGAAGGAGCCGGTGGTCGAGGTCGTCCCGGGCTGATCGCGGCACACGGCGACGGCCTGCGGGGAGGGCGCCGTGCCGGACAGGTGTCCGCCGCCGATCAGGGCGTCGGCGAGAAGGGTGTGCAGCTGGAAGTTGTCGCCGATCCCTGAGACACGTACGGCGAAACCGGCACCGGTCTTCCGGTCGAGCACGACGAGCGGCTCGTCGTCCAGCACGACGAGGGCGTAGGCGAGGCACTTGAACGGTTCGTTCGACGCGTCCTGCACGCGCTCCACGGCGGCCCGCAGTTCCTGCCTGCCGGCGGCCTCACTCCGTACGGCTTTCGCGTTGAGCATCGCGACGCAGGCCATCTCCCACTTCGGCAGCGACTCCCAGCCGACGACGGCGTCGTAGCCGACCCGCTCGACGTCGGCCTCCGTGAGGTCGCCCTCGTGGCCCGGCAGGTCACCACCGGTGGCCGCCCACCGCTCACAGAACACCTCGGCGGCCTCGAACGCGTCACGTGCGGCCGCGAAGACGGCGGGCGCGCAGACGACCGCGTCGGCACCCCGCTCCACGCACGAGCCGACCATGACCGCGACCACGGCCCGCGGGCCCGGCGGCACCTCGGCCAGGAACGCCGCGAGCCGGGGCCCGGCCTCCCGCAACTCCTCGTCCCGGGCACGCCCGAAAGCCCGGTGCAGCCCCTCGAAGCCCCGCTCGGCCGCAGCGCCGTCCCGCGCCCGCAGGGCGGTCTCGAACTCGCCCATGGCGGCCTGGAGCCGCTTACGTCCGAAAATCACGCGCGTACCCTACCGACCGTGTTGAACTGGCAGTCTTCCTCTCCATGACCGACCCGTGGAACACCGTCGACCGCCTCGCCTCCTGGATCTCCGCGCACCACACCCTCCCGCCGGAGCAGGACGTCCTGCTGCGTGTCCTGAAGCTCTCGGAGGAGGTCGGTGAGGTGGCGGAGGCCGTCATCGGCGCCACGGGACAGAACCCGCGCAAGGGGGCCTCGCACACCTGGCAGGACGTCGAGTCCGAGCTGTGCGACGTGATCATCACGGCGATGGTGGCACTGCGGACGCTGACCCCCGACGCCGCCGAGGTCTTCGCCGGCCACCTGCGGCGGGTGGCGGAGCGGTCTCTGACGGAGTGACGGCGCGGCTCGCGCGCGGGGCCCGGCCGCGGGCGAGGTCCGTTCGTCCCCGCGTCCCGGTCGTGCCACCGGTCGGCGCTCCCGCCCCGGGGAACCCCCGATCAGGGGGTAGGGGCAGACGAGCTGGGCTGTACGCCGGGTTCTGTACCCCGGGACCTCGCGGTCGTCGGGGTGACGGCCATCCATCTAGGGCCGGCGTTGCCGCCGGCCTCGTGCGGTCTACCCGCGAACTCGGGCGGGCAGCCCTCGATCGTTCGCGCAGAGTCGTCCGAGGACGACCCCTCTTGACCTTGCTCCGGGTGGGGTTTACCTAGCCGCCTGAGTCACCTCAGGCGCTGGTGGTCTCTTACACCACCGTTTCACCCTTACCGAGGACCGAGGTCCCCGGCGGTCTGTTTTCTGTGGCACTGTCCCGCGGGTCACCCCGGGTGGCCGTTAGCCACCACCCTGCCCTGTGGAGCCCGGACGTTCCTCGGGAGGATCCGAGGATCCCCACGCGGCCGCCCGCCCGGCTCGTCTGCCGTGCCGACCATGCTACCCGCCGCCCGGCGCCCGCTTGACCTTGTCGCAGCGTCAGGGTTTCTACTGACCCCATGCGAACCGGCGAGATCGCCGCGCTCGTCGGGGTCACCCCGCGGGCGGTGCGGCACTACCACCATCTCGGGCTGCTGCCCGAGCCCGTACGGCTGGCCAACGGCTACCGCGAGTACGGCATCCGGGACGCCGTCCTGCTCGCCCGGATCCGGCGGCTGACCGAGCTCGGCCTCGGGCTCGACGAGGTGCGGGACGTACTCGCCGACGACGAGGGGCGGGAGCTGGTGGAGGTGCTCGCCGAGCTGGACACCGACCTCGCCCGGCAGGAGGCCGTGATCCGGAAGCGGCGCAGGCGGCTCGCCGAGCTGCTCGGAGAGGCGCGGGCCGGACGGCTGACCGCCGAGGGCCCCGTCTCGCCCGAGCTGGGCGAGCTGTTCGCGGGTCTGGGGGAGGTCCCGGAGTCCCCCATGGCCGTCATGGACCGCGAGATCCTCTCGCTCCTCGACACCGTCGCGCCGGACGAGGAGCGGACGCGGCTCCTCGCCACGATGCGCGCCATGACCACGGACCCGGAGGCCGTCGCCCGCGCCCACGACGTGTACGCCCGCCTCGACGCCCTCGCGGACGCCGACCGGGACGACCCGCGCGTGGCCGAGACGGGACAGGCCCTCGCCGGCCTCCTGCCGGACTCCGTGGCGGCGCAGCTCGGCGAGCAGGGCGGTGTACCGCCGGGGCAGTTCGCCGAGGCCTTCTTCGGTGACTTCTCCCCCGCCCAGTCCGCCGCCGTCCTCCACGCCCTCCGCCTGGTCGCGGAGCGGGCCCCGTGACCGGACCGAAGGGAAGCTGAACCTCGCCGTCGCCTCGCGGACGTCCGTCACCGTCGAGCTGACCGAGCCGGTCGACTTGCCCCGGTATCCCGGGGCCCCGCGCCGTGCGGATCGTGCGCTGCCGCGCGGACGACCCCCGGGCCTTCTACCGGGCCCTGACCCCGGCGGTCCCGGCGGACCCGGCACGGGCCGGCGCGGCAGGGGGCTGTCCCGAGTGCCCCCGTCACCACCGCGCAGTCGTTCACGCCGGGGCGAACCGGGCCTTCGCCGACAGCGGGTCCGCCTGTGTGAGCCGGACCCGCAGCCACTCCCCGAGCGGCAGCCGACCGGTACCGCCCTCGATCCGGGCGACGATCGCCGGGTCGTCGAGGTGGACGGTCCCGACGGCCGGTTCGCGCTCCTTCACATCGATCACGTACGCGTCGAAGATCTCTCCGATCCGCCCGGCGAGCAGCGCCGCCTCGACGATGTCGACGGACTCGCGCTCGATGGTGTTGGCGCGCCGCGAGCCGGTCGCCATCTCGCCGGGGAGGGAGGGGAGCGCGGCCCGTACCCACTCCGGCGGCTCCTCGCCCGCCACGGCCGCGAGGCACAGCTCGCCCGCGTACCGGTCGACCAGTCGGCGCAGCGGCGCGGTGCAGTGGGTGTACTCGTCGGCCACGGCGGCGTGGACGGCGGGCGTCGGGATGCCGCCGTCGGTGAAGACGCTGTAGCCCGCGCCGCGGAGCAGGGTCGTGCACTCCTGCAGGAAGGCGGCGTGGCGGGGGTTGGCGGGGTCGGTGTGACGGACGACGTCCGCGTACGAGACGTGGTGCGGCCAGTCGACGCCGAGGGCGTGCGCGGAGCGGCGCAGCCGGGCGACCTCGCCGACGGGCGCGGTGGGGAGCGTCCGCAGGATGCCGGTGCCGGCGGCGGTCATCAGGTCGGCGGCGGCCATTCCGGTCAGGAGGGAGATCTGGGCGTTCCAGCCGTCGGCGGGCAGCGGGGCACGGTAGGTCAGTGCGTACGTGTGGTCCTGCTCGACGATCTCCTGCTCGGGCACGTTGAGGGAGATCCCGCCGCGTTCCGCTTCGAGGGCCTCGCGGAGAGAGCCGACGACCTTGAGCAGGGCGAGCGGTTCCTCGGCCGTGCCCGCGTCGATCTGAGCCTGCACGCCGGCGTAGTCGAGTTTGGCGCGGCTGCGGACGAGGGCGCGGCGCACGTCGGTTGCCACCCGGCGGCCCTCGGCGTCGAGGTCGATCCGCCACAGCAGTGCGGGGCGCGGACGGCCGGGCAGCAGGCTCGCCGCGTCCTCGGAGAGGACGGCGGGGTGGAGGGGAGCCTTGCCGTCGGGGAAGTACAGGGTGAGGACCCGGCGGTGGGCCTCGGCGTCGAGCGCGGAACCGGGTGCGACGAAGGCGGCCACGTCGGCGATCGCGTAGTGCACGCGGTAGCCGCCGTCGGCGCGGCGGGCCAGGTGCATGGCCTGGTCGAGGTCGGTGGAGGTCGGCGGGTCGATCGTGAAGAACGGGATGTCGGTGGCGTCGTGACCGGGGAGGCGGGGCGCCTTGGCCACCGCCTCTGCCTCGGCGAGGGCGTCCGGCGGGAACGCGTCGGGGATCGCCAGCTCGGTACGGAGTGCGCGCAGCGCGGCCCGCAGCGGAGCCTCGGCTGCGCCGGTCACGTGGATGTGGCGGCGGGGCATGGACCGAGCGTATGGCGGGGGGGCGGGGACCGGCACTTTGTAGGCTGAACGCTCTGGGGCCGCACCCCCAGCCCCTGAACGTACGAAGGAGAACCACCGTGCTCGTGCTGTTGCCGCCGTCGGAGGGTAAGGCCGCGTCGGGGCGCGGGGCGCCGCTCAAGCCGGAGTCCCTGTCCCTGCCGGGCCTGGCCGAGGCACGGGCGGCGGTCCTGGACGAGCTGGTCGAGCTGTGCGCCGCCGACGAGGAGAAGGCGCGCGAGGTGCTCGGGCTGAGCGAGGGGCTCCGCGGCGAGATCGCCAAGAACGTGGAGCTGCGCACGGCGGGCGCCCGGCCGGCCGGCGAGATCTACACCGGGGTGCTGTACGACGCGCTCGGCCTGGCCACGCTGGACGCCGCGGCCCGGAAGCGGGCGCGGGCGTCGCTCCTGGTGTTCTCGGGGCTGTGGGGCGCGGTGCGGGTGGACGACCGGATTCCGTCGTACCGCTGCTCGATGGGCGTGAAGCTGCCGGGGCTCGGGGCGCTCGGCACGCACTGGCGGGGCGCGATGGCGTCCGTCATGCCGGAGGCGGCGGGGGAAGGGCTCGTCCTGGACCTGCGGTCCTCGGCGTACACGTCCGCGTGGCGCCCGAAGGGCGAGGTGGCGGCGCGGACGGCGACGGTCCGGGTGCTGCACGCGCCGACGCGGAAGGTGGTCAGCCACTTCAACAAGGCGACCAAGGGGCGGATCGTGCGCAGCCTGCTGGAGGCCGGCGCGGCGCCGAAGGACCCGGTGGAGTTGGTGGAGGCGCTGCGGGATCTCACGTACGTGGTGGAGGAGGGCAAGGCGGGGGTGCTGGACGTGCTGGTGGACGAGATCCACTAGGGCCGACGCCCGTCGTTGCATATAGCGCAACGCTCGTTGTGCAGGTTGTCGCGGGCGGGCAGGATGACGTCCATGACCTCCGCGCTGCCCTCGGTCCTCGGCCTCGCCCCTGTCGTCCCGGTGGTGGTGATCGAGGACGCATCCGACGCCGTACCGCTGGCTCGTGCCCTGGTCTCGGGTGGTCTGCCCGCGATCGAGGTGACCCTGCGGACCCCCGCCGCGCTCGACGCCGTCCGCGCGATCGCGGCCGAGGTCCCGGACGCCGTCGTCGGCGCGGGCACCGTCGTCTCCCCTGTCGGCGTCGCGGACGCGGTCGGCGCGGGGGCGCGCTTCCTGGTGAGCCCCGGCTGGACGGAGAGCCTGCTGGGCGCCATGCGGTCTTCGGGTGTGCCGTTCCTGCCGGGGGTGTCGACCACCTCGGAGGTCGTGGCACTGCTGGAGCTCGGGGTGCGCGAGATGAAGTTCTTCCCGGCGGAGGCGGCGGGCGGCGTCCCGTACCTGAAGTCGCTCTCCGGCCCGCTCCCCCAGGCCCGGTTCTGCCCGACCGGCGGCATCTCCCCGATCTCGGCCCCGTCGTACCTGTCGCTTCCCAACGTGGGGTGTGTCGGGGGTACGTGGATGCTGCCCGCCGACGCCCTCGCGGCCCGCGACTGGGCACGGGTGGAGTCCCTGGCGCGCGAGGCGGCGCAGCTGCGGGCGAGCTGACGGGGCGGGCGGCAGGGCGCTGGGGAACGCGACGGGGGCGGGGTCACGTTCGTCCGTGTCCCCGCCCCCGGTTCGGGTCGCCTCAGGCGCTTCAGGTCACCTCAGGTGCGAGGTGTCGTTCAGGAGCCGTACGGAGGCGTTGCCGTCCGCGTAGTACGCCACGGCCGACAGTGAGGCCGCCGAGAGCTCCATCCGGAAGAGCGACTCCGGCGGGGCGCCGAGGGCGAGCCGCACCAGCGTCTTGACGGGCGTGACGTGGGTGACGAGGAGGACGGTGCGGCCCGCGTACGCGGCGGTCAGCCGGTCCCGGGTCGCCGAGACGCGCCGCGCGACGGTCGCGAAGCTCTCGCCGCCGCCGGTCGGGGCGGCCTTGGGCGAGGCGAGCCAGGCGTCCAGGTCGTCGGCGTGCCGCTCCCGCACCTCGGCGAAGGTCAGTCCTTCCCAGGCCCCGAAGTCGGTCTCGCGCAGCCCGTCCTCGATCCGTACGTCGAGTCCGAGCCGGGCGGCGACGGCCTCGGCGGTCTGCCGGCACCGCCTGAGCGGCGAGCTGACGATGTCCTGGATCGTGCCGCGCGCGGCGAGCGCGGCGGCGACGGCGTCGGCCTGACGCAGCCCGGCGGCGGACAGCTCGGGGTCGGAACCGCCGCTCCCGGAGAACCGCTTCTCGGGTGTGAGCGCGGTCTCGCCGTGCCGGAGCAGCACGAACGTGGCCGGCGCTCCCATGTCGGGCGCCCCCCAGCCGGGCGCGGCGGGCGCGGCCGGCGCGGGCTCGTGGCCCCGGACACCGGCCTCGGCCTCGAAGTCGCCGCTCGCCGCGGACTCGCGCTCGGCCGTGGCGGCCGCCGCGAGGGATGCGCGGGCCTGCGCCGCGATCGTCTCGTCGGCCGCGAACAGACCGTCACCGGCCGGACCACCCACGCCACCGGAACGCCTACCCGCGCCGGAGGACGCGCCCGGACCGGAGGACGCGCCCGCGCCGGAACCGGAGCCCCCACGCGCGCCGACGGACGTACCCGGACCGGAACCCGTACCGACGAGCGCCGCCCTCGCGCGGGCCGCGCCCGCCGTCGCGTCGCCGGGAGGGCCCGAGGTCGCCGCCGAGGCGTCCAGGGCCGCGGAGGACGCCGACGGCTCCCACTGCCTGCCGCGCTTGCCCGCGTCCATCGCCTCGTTCGCGAGCCGGTCCGCGTGCTTGTTCTTCTCGCGCGGGATCCACTCGTACCGGACCTGGCGCGCGGGGAAGACCCGGGCCGCCTCCGCCGCGAGCGGCTTCATGTCCGGGTGCTTGATCTTCCAGCGGCCGGACATCTGCTCGACGACCAGCTTGGAGTCCATCCGGACGTGCACCGAGGCGTCCGGGAACAGCTCACGCGCCGCCTTGAGCCCGGCCACCAGGCCCTTGTACTCGGCGACGTTGTTCGTGGCGACCCCGATGTACTCGGCACGCTCCGCGAGCGTCTCGCCGGTCACCGGGTCCAGGACGACCGCGCCGTATCCGGCGGGCCCCGGGTTCCCCCGGGATCCCCCGTCGGCCTCGACGACGACTTCCCTGACGGCCGTCATTACAGGCCGGACTCCGACGTGCGAACCAGGATCCGACGGCAGTTCTCACACCGCACGACCGTGTCCGCGGCGGCCGCCCGGACCTCGTTCAGCTCGGTGATGTTCAGCTCGATGTGGCAGCCCTCGCACTTGCGCTGGTACAGCCGCGCCGCGCCGACACCGCCCTGCTGCTCGCGCAGCTTCTCGTAGAGCTTCAGCAGGTCGGCCGGGACGGAACCGGCGACGAGCTCACGCTCCTTGCCGACCGACGCCGCCTCGCTGTCCAGCTCGCCCTGCGCCGCGTCGCGGCGGGCGGTCGCGTCGTCGGCCTTGGCCTGGACGGCGGTGGCCCGCTCGGTCAGCTCGGCGACCCGCTCGGCCGCCGACTCACGGCGCTCCATGACCTCGAGGACGATGTCCTCCAGGTCGCCCTGGCGCTTGGCGAGCGAGGTGATCTCGCGCTGGAGGTTCTCCAGGTCCTTCGGGGAGGAGACGGCTCCGGAGTCCAGCCGCTGCTGGTCCCGCGCGGCGCGCTGGCGGACCTGGTCGACGTCCTGCTCGGCCTTGGTCTGCTCGCGGGCGCAGTCGCTCTCCTCGGTCTGCGCGGCGACGAGCAGGTCGCGCAGCTGCGTGAGGTCCTTGTTCAGCGACTCGATCTCGGCGTGCTCGGGCAGCGACCTGCGCTTGTGGGCGAGCTGCTGGAGACGGACGTCTAGGGCCTGGACGTCGAGGAGTCGGATCTGGTCGGCGGGCGCGGCGTTCAGTTGGGGGCTCCAGGGGAGGTGTGATGGGAGGACCAGGGGTCGGTGACCGTCTTCGAGACGTGGACACGCAGGTCCCAGCCATGGCGGTCGGAAATCTCGTCGAGCTGGGCGGCCGCCTGCTCGCACCAGGGCCACTCGGTGGCCCAGTGGGCGGCGTCGACCAGGCCGATCGGCGCGTGCTGGGTGGCCTCGGACACCGGGTGGTGGCGCAGGTCGGCGGTGAGGAAGGCGTCCACGCCCGCGGCCCGTACGGCGTCGAAGAGGCTGTCGCCCGAGCCGCCGCTGACCGCGACCCGGCGGACGGTCATCCCCGGGTCTCCGGCGACCCGGATGCCCTGCGCGGTGGCGGGCAGCCGCTTCGCGGCGCGGGCCGCGAACTCGGCCAGCGTCTCGGGGTGGTCCAGCTCGCAGATCCGGCCGAGGTTGCTCTCGGGGACCAGGGGGCCGGTGATCCGCAGGTCGAGGGCGCCGGCGAGGGCGTCCGAGACTCCGGGGTCGGCGGTGTCGGCGTTGGTGTGCGCCACGTGCAGGGCGATGTCGTGCTTGATCAGCGTGTGCACGACGCGGCCCTTGAAGTGCGAGGCCGCGACCGTCGTCGTACCCCGCAGATAGAGGGGGTGGTGGGTGACGATCAGATCGGCGCCGAGCGCGATCGCCTCGTCGGCGATCTCCTGGACGGGGTCGACCGCGAAGAGGACGCGGGCGACCTCGGCGTCGGGGGCGCCGCAGACCGTGCCGACGGCGTCCCACTGCTCCGCCCGCTCGGGCGGCCAGAGAGCGTCGAGCGCGGCGATGACTTCAGACAGACGGGGCACGGGGGCAAGGCTACCTGGCCTGCGTGCCGCGCCGTCCTGCCTGTGGACAACCGCGACCGGCCACCGCGACCCGTCGTCGCGCGTTCGCGTCGTTCCGTCTGCGCGAGGTCGCGTCGCCGCTTCCCGACGAGGTCGGCGCGCAGGTCGTCGGGGACGCTGTTCGCCGCCGTCACACCGATGCCCGGGTACCAGGTCTCGTCCGGGACGTCCTCGGCGCGGCCGGCCTCGACCGCCCGTGAGGTTCTTCCACAGCGGGTCGGCCTGCGCGGTGTCGCGCTTGGCGGCCTTCGGGTCGCCGTGGACGCCGGTGACGATCCGGTCGGCGTCGGCCGGCTCGATCCTCTCCGGGCCGATCTCGGCTGTGGGATCGTCGATCCGCCGGCTCCTGGGTTGGCGCAGTCCCGCGTCCTCACGGATGGTGCCGACGAAGGACGCCTTGGCGAGAGGCGGGTCCTGCCCGGCAGGTGACGGACCATCGAGTGGGACGGCTCGTCCGGGCCGGTGTCCGTGCCCGACTGCTTCGCCCTGGTCTCGGACGCGGCGAGCCCTCGCCTTCGCGTCGGCGGTCCTGTCCAGGGCCGCGGCGTCGAGGAGGTGGTTCTCCCTTCCGGGCCAAGGCGGGCGGATGGAGAAGACGGTGGGGACGGGCTTCGACAGCTCGCCGTACGACAGCTCGTGGTACGTGTCCGCGGCCGGCTGCCGAGGGTCGGGGCGGGCTCCAGGTTCGCGGTCGCCTCGGAGGTGAGGTCGAGGCTGTCGATGGTGGCGACGGACTCGGGGGCTCCGGCGTCCTCGGATACGTGGGAATGCCATCGTCCTCCCCCACAGAGGGCGTATCCCTCGGGCTTCCGGCCGAGCGGGACGACGTCGTCGTCCTCGCCGACGCCGAGTACGACGACCCGCTTCGGGGCGGCGACGATCTCGGTCGTGCCGAGCGCGTGGGTGGGGGTGCGCCGGCACTGGCCGGGCCTGGCGTCCCTGCCCATGGCCGGCGTCTTGGCGGCCGCGTCACCGCAGTCCTTGCCGCCCGCGGCGACGTCCTTCCCGGCGGCGCCCTCCTCCTTCCCCGAGGCGACACCCCGGGCCGCACCCCGAGGCGGCGTCCCCGTTTCCGCAGGCCGCGAGGGAGAGCGCGGCGGCGAGTGCCACGGCGGCGGAGGGACATGGGGCTTCTCCGGTACGGGTACGGGGACGGCGGCTCGGACCCGCGGTGGATCCTGCGCGCGACCGGCGTGCGAGCCGGCCGCGGACCGCCGCGCAGGCCGGTCCCGAACCGCGACGCGAGCGTCCGGGACCGGTGCAGAACGGGCCCCGTACCCGGAGCCACAGGCTCCACTCAGGATCGCCTTACCTCGCGCACCCGTCGTCTCTCCAGCACAACCGGCCCCCTGCCCTCAGCAGAATCGATTCACGGCCACCCTTATGTGTGAAGTGACCGGGCTCGTGTTGTTCGGCAGGAAGTGCGAAAACTAGCTTCGGTGGCCGGAGGTGACGAGTCGATGACAGCCTGTGCCATCGAGGCAACGACGGACGACGGCGGCGCGGTGCGGCCGGCGCGGTTCACGATCACGGCGAACGGGGCGTACGCGGCGCGGCTCGCCGGCACGGGGGACGCCCTGTACGCGGAGCGTTGGACGCTGGACGGGCCGGAGCCCTACGCCGTACCGCTGCCGCTCGACCAGCCCGAGGAGTCCCACACCCAGCTGCTTCCGCTCGCGGACGGACGGGTGTTGATCGGCCGCCGGGTGGACGGCCGCCGCCATACCTTCTCCCTGCTGTACCCGACGGGCCCCGGGACGGGGCAACTTCCCCTGGGGGCGGTCGAGTCCGACGAACTGGTCCTCCTGCCGCCCTCCCCGGACGGCATCTGCGGGTACGCGATGTGCGTCGGCGCGGACACCACCACGATCTGGCTGGTGGCGGGCGGGGCGTTCGGTCCTGAGCAGGTCGCGGAGGTCAGGGGCCGTTGCACGGGCGGCGTCTGGCTGGACCGTACGGGACGGATGCTCGCCCTCGACCGCAGCCTCGACGACGGACCCGTGAAGGCGGTGGCGGTCGACCTGGAGCGCGGGGGCGAGGTGACGCCGCTGCTCCAGATCACCGAGGAGAGCAACGACCGGCTGCTGACGGCGGATCCGGACAGCGGACTGCTCCTCATCCGCTCCGACGCCCCCTCCCCCGGCCACGAGCGGCTCGGCTGGGGCGTCCTCGGCAGTCTGCTGCCGGTCCGGTTCCCCGAGTGCCTGCGGCTCGACGACGCGGCGGTGACCCCCTTCGCCGTACAGCCGGGACAGATACTGCTGCCGGAGAGCTGTTCGGTCGCGCTGAGGATCGACGCGGCGGCCGGTAGCTGGGTGGGGATGTGGCGTCCGGCGGAGCGCCGGATGCACCAGCTCGCGGCTCCGGTGGGCTGGCTGGCGGGGTCGGGGGTGTGGACCGCGGAGGGCGTGCTGAGGCTTCCGTACACGACCTCCGAGACGCCCTGCGGACTCGCCGGTCTCGACATCCCGCCGGACCCCGAGCCGGCCGCGGTCACGGTCGGCGTCGAGCCGCGCGTATGCCGCCCGGTCCCGCTCCAGCAGGCACCCCTCGCAGACCGTAAGGCCGCTGGTTAGACTCTCGGCCGCACGACAACAGCGATCATTACGGGGTGAGTTCCACCATGTCGGAAGCGCGTACGGACGGCACGGAGCCGCAGGGCTCCGGAAGGCACCGCGGCGAGGCGGCGCCGTCGGAGGACTCCACGTCCTCCCCTCACGGCCGCCACCGCCGCGACGCGGAGCAGTAGTCGAACGCGGAGCAGTGGTCGCGGAGCGGTACACGCCGAGCGGTACGCGCGTAGCGGTACGTGCCGAGCAGTCATCGCGACCACGTCGAACAGCCCCGGGTGATCTCCCGGGGCTGTTCGGCGTCTCCCACCCCTCAGCCCCGCTTCAGGCCCAGCACCTCCGCCGCCGCGAACGTCTCGCCCACCGGGCGCGACGCGTAGTGCGGGGACAGCAGCCCGTCCAGTTCCTCGTACGTGAACGCGTCCTTCGCGGTGTCGAACTTCGCCGCCACCCTGGGGCGTTCGACGACAGCCACCATCCCGCCGTGCACGACGAGCAGTTGGCCGTTGACGGCGGCCGCCGCCGGGGACGCCAGATAGCCCACGACCGGTGCGACGTGTTCGGGCGCCAGCGCGTCCAGCTCACCCTCCGTCGGCTCCGCGAAGCCCGCGAAGACGTCCTCCGTCATCCGGGTCCGCGCCCGCGGGCAGATCGCGTTCACCGTCACGCCGTACTTCGCGAGCGCGAGCGCGGTCGACGTCGTGAGGCCCACGATCCCGCCCTTGGCCGCCGCGTAGTTCGGCTGCCCCGCGGAACCGGCGAGGAACGCCTCCGACGAGGTGTTGACGATCCGGCCGTACACGCCGGCCTCCCCCGCCTTCGCCCGCCCCCTCCAGTGCACCGCAGCGAAGCGTGTGGTGTTGAAGTGGCCCTTCAGATGGACCCGGATCACCGAGTCCCACTCGTCCTCGCTCATCGAGAAGACCATCCGGTCCCGCAGGATGCCCGCGTTGTTGACCAGGATGTCCAGCTTCCCGAACTCGCCCACCGCCAGGTCCACCAGACCCCGCGCCGCCTCGAAGTCGGCGACGTCGCCGAGGTGCGCGACCGCCCGGCCGCCCGCCGCGCGGATCTCCGCGGCGACCTCCTCGGCGGGGGTGGCGGAGGCCTCGCCGGAGCCGTCGCGCCCCGGCTGCCCGTAGTCGTTGACGACGACGGCCGCGCCCAGCCGGGCGAGCTCCAGCGCCTCGGCGCGGCCCAGACCCCGGCCGGCGCCGGTGACGATCGCGGACAGCCCCTCAAGAGGGAGTGACATCGGTTCGCGTCCTCTCAGATCTCGATGCAGGTGCGCAGCGCGACACCCGTACGCATCTGCTCCAGGGCCTCGTTGATCCCGGAGAGCGGCACCCGGTGGGTGATCAGGGATTCCAGGTCGATCCGGCCGGCCCGCCAGAGCGCGATGGCCCGCTCGTACGAGCGCAGCACGTCACCGCCCCCGTACATCGACGGCAGGATCCGCTTCTCGTCGAAGAACAGCTCGAACATGTTGAGCTGCAGGAAGTCGTCGAGCGCGCCCGCGCCGACGACGCAGAGCGTGCCGCCGCGCCGGGTCGTCTCGTACGCGGTCCGGGCGGTCGCGGACCTGCCGACGACCTCGAAGACGTAGTCGAAGCCCTCGCCTGCGGTGACGCGCTGCTTGGCGTCGGCGAGGGCGTCGGGGGCGACGGCCTCTGTCGCGCCGAAGCGCAGGGCGGCCTCGCGCCGGGACTCGACCGGGTCGACGGCGACGATCTGGGCGGCTCCCTGGAGCTTGGCGCCCTGGATCGCGGAGATCCCGACGCCGCCGCAGCCGATGACGGCGACCGAGGAACCGGCTTCCACCTTCGCGGTGTTGATGGCCGCGCCGAGTCCGGTGGTGACTCCGCAGCCGATGAGGGCGGCGATGTCGAAGGGCACGTCGTCCGGGATCGGGACGGCGCAGCCGGCGTCGACGACGACCTCCTCGGTGAACGTGCCGGTCCCCGCGAAGCCGAAGACCTCCCCTCCGGGCCTGCGGAAGTTGGGGGTGCCGGCGTTCATGAACCCGGCCAGGCAGAGCTGGGTCTGGCCGCGCTTGCAGGCGGGACACACCCCGCAGGCGGGCAGCCAGCAGAGCAGTACCCGCTGCCCTTCGCCCAGCCCGGTGACTCCCTCGCCGACGTCGACGATCTCGCCCGCGCCCTCGTGTCCGGGGATGAACGGAGCGGGCTGCGGGAGCACGCCGCTCATGGCGGAGACGTCGGAGTGGCACAGTCCGGTCGCCCTGACCCGTATCTTCACCTTGCCGGGGCCGAAGCCCACCGCCTCGACGTCGTCGAGGACCTCCAGTTTGTCCTGGCCGATCTCGTGCAGTACGGCTGCGCGCATGGTGCGGGCTCCAATCACGAATGTTCGACGAGGGTGTCGGCGAGCACGGGAGCGTCCTCGCGCTCCACGGCGGTGACCGACACCTGGACGCGGCCGTCCCCGGTCCACATCCGGATACGCAGGGTTTCGCCGGGAAAGACGATCCCGGCGAATCGGGTGCGGTACGAGCGGACGCGGGCGACGTCGCCGCCGAGCACCGTGTCCACCACCGCCTTGAGGGTCATGCCGTACGTGCAGAGTCCGTGGAGGATCGGCCGGTCGAAGCCGGCGCGCTCGGCGAACTCGGGGTCGGCGTGGAGGGGGTTCCAGTCGCCGGAGAGCCGGTAGAGCAGCGCCTGGTCCTCACGTACGGGCCGCTCGACGGTCTTGTCGGGGTCGCGGTCGGGGAGTGCGAGGCGCTCGGAGGGACCACGGTCGCCGCCCCAGCCGCCCTCTCCCCGTACGAAGATCTGCGCGTCGCTGGTCCACAGCGGGCCGTCGTCGTCGGCGACCTCGGAGCGCAGTACGAGGACGGCCGCCTTGCCCTTGTCGTGGACGGCGGCGACGTGGGAGGTGGTGACCGCCCTGCCCTGCGCCGGGAGCGGCCGGTGGAGGGTGATCGACTGCCCGCCGTGGAGGACGGCGGCGAGGTTCACCTCGATGCCGGGCGCGGAGAGCCCGCCGACGACCCCCATGCCGGCGCCTGCGACGGTGGCGAAGCTGGGCAGGACGTGGAGCCTGGATTCGAGGGTGTAGCGGAGCTCGCCGGGGTCGGTCGCCGGGGTGCCGGCGCCCAGTCCCAGGTGGTAGAGCTGGACGTCCTTGTGGCCCCAGGCGATCTCGGCGCTGCGGGGCTCGGCGGCGACGGCCTTGGCGGCATCAATGGGCATGGGGATGCTGCTCCTTGGAGATCCGCGAGGATCCTCGACGAGTGGAAGACCTCGGTGCGGCCGTCCGCACCGTCGGCCACACCGAGGCCGTGCGGGACCGTCCCGTACACGCCCCGTTCTAGAACGCGTTCTAGGTCGGTGATCCTCATGTATAGCCGAGCGGGGGTGAGTTGAGAAGCCCCTCAGGAAGCCGTGCCTGACGTAATGTCAGTTTCCGTGCCGGGGCGAGGCGGGCGGGAAGCGGTGAGCCGTGCCCACGTGCTGACGTGCGACAGCGGCTGGTAGGTCTGCGGGGCGCCCGACCCGTGAGACGGGTCGTGCCGGGCACCACCGCGCGTGCGGTGGTGCCCGGCCCGACGAGGCCGGTTCCGGTCAGGAGCCGATCTGGGCCTCGATCTGGTTCTCGTTGTTCATGGCGCCGACCCAGATCCGTACGTCGGCGACCTTGGCCGGCAGGAAGTGCTTCCACGCCGCGCCGGTCATGCCCTTGCCGACGGCGAGTTCGCCGGTGCCGGCCTGGGCGGTGTACGCCTTCCAGTCGCCGTTCTGCGAGGTGCCGACGCGGAGCGCGATCTCCCCGTTCTGGGCGTCGAAGACGCCCGTCAGACGGACGGTGGCCCCGAGGACCGCCTCGGAGTCCGACTGCACCGCCGAGAAGGTGCCGTCGGTGTTCAGCCGGCCGAAGAACCAGTAGCCGACCGGGACGGTCTCCTCCTCCATGGTGTCCTCGTTGAGGACCGTCTTGCTGCCGGTCTTCTTGAACCACAGACCCCAGGCGGAGCCGTCCGCCGTGCGCTGGCCGACCACCTGGCCGACGTAGCCGTCGGCCTTCCCCAGCGCCTTGTCACGGTCGACCGCGACCTGCGTCGACACCGTGAACGAACCCATGTCGTCGACGATCGGGCCCGCGGCGGTCGCCGCGTCGTCCACGCCGTCGAGGACGATCTCCTCGCCGGACACGGCCGCGCCGCCCGCCAGGGTCAGCGCCCGGCCGTAGCCCGACGTGGTGTCGGCGACGGTGGTACCGGAGGCGCCTGCGGCGGACCAGCCGGCGACCAGTTCCACGCCGGTCATGCCGCTGGGCAGCGTCAGCCGGGCCTCCTCGGCGATCTCGGAGTCGTTGAGGGTGCGCTGCCAGGCTGCGACCTCGTCGATCGAGCCCTTCCAGTAGTCGTAGTACCCACCGCGCCACCAGACGCGGCCGACCTGGAGCCGGCCGGTGGACGTCCAGGACTGGGCGACGGTGTCCGTGCCCTGGAGCTCACCGTTGACGTAGAGCTTGATCACCTTCGCGTCGTTGTCGTAGACGGCGGCCAGATGCGTCCAGACGCCGAGTACCGCCGGGCCCTTGGACCGAACGATCTGGTTGCTGATGTCACCGTCCGTCGCGTCCTTCGGCGAGGTGCGCAGCTCCCACTTCTTCGAGTCCGACCGGTAGCCGAGGTAGAAGGCGCTGTACCAGGCGGGCGTCATGCTTCCGTCCTGGCTCAGGGCCGTGCTGGTGCGAGTGCCGTCCTCCAGACGTACCCAGGTGGAGACGGTGTACGACGAACCGGTGCCGACGACGGGGCCGTCGGTGGCGGCGTAGCCGTTGGTGCCGTCGTAGCCGAGCCCCTTGTCCGTGACCGGGGTCGCCAGCGGCGCGCCCTGGTCGTCGTGGGTGATCAGGCCGCGGCGGCCACGGTCGTCCCTGCTCACCCCGCCGGTCAGCGTGGCGTTGGAGGTACCGCCCGTCGGGGCGCTGTCCACGGCGGCGCCGGAACTCTCGGCGAAGTGCCAGCGGCCGACGGGGTCGGCGCCGGTCGCGACCTTGAACGAGACCGCCTTGGTGGAGCCGGCGCGGCCCAGGCTGTCCTTGGCCCGTACCTCCAGGATGTACGTCCCCGAGGCCGGCGGCTTGACGGTCGCCTTCAGGACTCCGGGGGCGAGCGTGGTCCATGTGGTGGCGGGGGCCAGCCGGTACTCGTACTGCTTGTTGGTGTCACCGGCGGCGGGGCCGAAGGTGAAGTCACCGGCCACGCCGGGGGCGCCGGCGGCCGTGCAGGCGTTGGGCAGGCACTCGAGGTACGGACCGTTGAACGCCACCGTGGGGGCCTTGGGCGCGGTCGCGTCGACCTTGAAGTAGCAGTGCGGCATGTAGGCCGAGGACCCCGCGTGGGAGCCGCTGTCGTAGAACACCTGGGTCAGCGTGGTGTACCGGTGGAGCGGACCCTCGGCGAGGGTGGTGCCCCAGGAGTGCGTGACCTTGACGTTGTCGCCGACGAAGTTGGCGCCACTGGGGATGGGGACCCCGGATTGTGTCCAGGTGCCGTCCGCGGCCTGCTTCTCGACACGGAACCACGCCTTCAGCTTGGCGCCCGCCTCACCGCCGGCGGCGGTCTGCGGCGTCGAGGTCAGCGTGGGGGTCGGGTCGGAGACGATCGTCGGGTCGGCGGCGTTGGTGCTGCAGACCGTGCCGGATCCGCCCACGATGCCGACACCGGTCGGCGACGCGGGCAGGGCGACGTAGTCGACCCGGAGCACGGCGTCGTTCCTGAACCGCTTCCAGGCCGAGGTGTCCGACTCGTTGTTGGCGCGCAGTTGCAGCGTGAGCCGGGAGAACTTGCCGGCCGCGAAGTCGCGTACGGTCGGCGTGAGGTTCTCGTTGGGCTCCTCCGGGTTGTCGTTGAACTCGATCGGCGCGTCGGGGGAGTCGGGGTCGCAGAGCGAGCCGCGTCCGGCCGAGACCCATCGGTCGACCATCCAGTCCAGCTCCTTGGGCCGCGAGGCCCAGGTCGTGGCGGAGGAGATGTTGTCCGTACGGACGAGGTCCACCAGGCGCAGATCGCACTGGAACGCCCACGGCTCGGTCACCGCGAAGGTGGCGTCGAGGACGCGCTTGCCCTTGAGCTGGTCGGGCGCGAACTCGAAGTAGAGCCGCTGCACGTACCCCGGTCCGCAGTAGTACCCGTTCCAGGTACCGCACTTGCCGACGCCCTGGCCCTGGTCGTTCGAGCCGTTGCCCCAGCCGTACGACTCGTAGCCGTCGCTGCGCAGCTGCGTCCGCTCCGACTCGCCCCAGGTCACCGTCGGGTCGATGAAGAGCGGGTACGCCGAGGTGTCGGTCGTGGCGAGCATGGCGGCGTCCGGTACGACGGACAGCGTGCCCTTGGCGAGCTTGACCTGCATCCGCTTGACCTTGTCGCCCTGGCCGGGGGCGAGCCCCTTGCCGGACGGACTCGTCTCGGACGGGTCGGCCAGTGTGCCGGGAGGCGTGGCACCGGCCGAGGCGGACGCGGCGGGGGCGGCCGACGACGAGGGTGACGCGGGGGCAGCGGGCGACGCGGACTTCCGCTTCGCCGCGGTCCCGGCGGAACGCTTCGGCGTCGCCGTCGTCTCGACGGACGAACCGGCCGAGTTCCACATCTGTGCCGGCGGCGCGCGGAAGATCGTCTTCCCGGTCCCGTCGACGGCGCTGAGGTTGCCCGCGGCGCCCTTGCGGACGTCCAGGCCCTTGGCCTTGAGGCCGAAGGTGAGTTTCTTCAGCTTCGGGTTGGCGGCCGCCTTCGGTGTCTTGACCACCAGGACGTGCTGGAAGCTCTCGACGGTGGCGGTGACCTTCAGGTCGACGTCCGGAAGCACCTCACGGTAGAGGGCGCTGCTTCCGTCGATGACGGGTGCGGGCAGCTTGCCCTGCTGCCAGCCGAGCTCCAGCGAGCGCCCCTGCTCCTCGATGCTGACGAGCGGTTCCGCGGAGCCGCCGCCCGAGAAGGTCATGACGGCCGAGGCGGCCTTGGGACCGATCGAGCCGTCGGAGCGGCGGACGAGCGTCGGGTCCGGCGTCTGCCAGCCTCCGCCGGGCTTGGCGACCCGGACCGGGACCGTGGACTGTTCGAGCGTGAAGGTGGAGCCGTCGGGGTTGGCGAACACCGTGCCCCGCTCGGTGCGTTCTCCCTGGACCTCCACGCGTCTGCCCGACTTCCTGGCTTCCGCGAGCGCGCGGTGGCCTTCGTCGAGCTTGGTGTTCTGTGCCGTCGGCGCCTGTGCCGACGGCTCGTTCGCCTGTACCACCGGCGCTGGAAGACCCAGCGCCATGACGAGTGCCGACAAGGCAATCGTCGAGCTGCGGGCACGCTGACGCGCCCACTGCCTCTTCACCATCCCCACCCCTAGTTACGCAAAGAACTCAGCAGGTGGGTCACCCAACGGCATCGCGCTTCGCGTAGTCAAGGGTGATCGACACGGCGATCGGCCCAGAACCCCCCATGAGCAGCGAAACGCGCACAGGTCGAAGGGTGGCGCCGTTCACGGAAAGGCCGCGCTGTCACGGAGCGTGAGGGCCGACGGCCCCCCGCACGCGGAGGCGGAGGGCGCACGTTCCCCGACAGACCCCCGGAATATGCCACCGGCGAGTCATCCGTCCACCGCGCCGCACCCTCGGGTGCCCCCTCAAGCGGATCATCACAATCCGGATGGGGCACCAAGCGTGACTGCCGATACGTCGCCGCACCGTGTGGGCAAGATCACGCCACGGCGGGGCGTGTCCTCCCGCCGCCTCCGGAGCGGAATGACGACCGCTACGACCTCCGGAGCGGGGTGAGGGCCGCTACGACCTCCGGAGCAGGGTGACGACCGCCGCCCCGCCGAGCCCTATGTTGTGCGCGAGGCCGACGCGGGCTCCCTCGACCTGGCGCGGGCCCGCCTCGCCGCGGAGCTGCCAGACCAGTTCGGCGCTCTGGGCGAGTCCGGTGGCGCCCAGCGGATGCCCCTTCGAGATCAGTCCGCCGGACGGGTTCACGACCCATCGCCCGCCGTACGTCGTCGCGCCCGACTCGACGAGCTTCCCCGAGGCGCCCTCCTCGCACATGCCGAGAGCCTCGTAGGTGAGCAGCTCGTTGATGGAGAAGCAGTCGTGCAGCTCGACCACGTCGACGTCCTCGATGCCGAGGCCCGACGTCTCGTACACCTGCCGGGCCGCGGCGCGCGACATCGGGCGGCCGACGGCGTCGATGCACGAGCCGGAGGCGAAGGACTCCTCCGTGTCCGTGGTCATCGCCTGGGCCACGATCTCGACGGCCCTGTCGTGCAGTCCGTGCTCGACGACGAACCGCTCCGAGACGACGACCGCCGCCGCCGAGCCGTCGGAGGTGGGCGAGCACTGGAGCTTCGTGAGGGGCCGGTGGATCGTCCTGGCGGCGAGGATCTCGTCGACCGAGTACACGTCCTGGAACTGGGCGTTGGGGTTGTTCGCCGAGTGCCGGTGGTTCTTGGCTCCGACGGCCGCGAGCTGGACCTCCGTCGTCCCGTACCGCTCCATGTGCTCGCGGGCCGCATTGCCGAAGATCTGCGCGGTCGGCGGGCTCGTCTCGAAGCCGTGGCCGGCGGCCATGATCCCGTAATGCCGGGCCACCGGCGACGTCCTGCCCCCGACGTCGGCTCCGCCCCGGGCCCCGCCGCCG
Organism: Streptomyces sp. NPDC057271; assembly: GCF_042668715.1. NCBI lineage: Bacteria > Bacillati > Actinomycetota > Actinomycetes > Kitasatosporales > Streptomycetaceae > Streptomyces > Streptomyces sp. NPDC057271. The sequence continues at coordinate 96,118 of NZ_JBHUYJ010000002.1, read as the reverse complement.
GAGCCTCCCCCGAGCGCCCCGCGCGCCATCTTCTCGAAGCCGAGCGCGAGGACGCAGTCGCTCACCCCTCCCACGACGAACTGCCGGGCCATCATCAGGGCCGTCGAGGCCGTCGCGCAGTTGTTGTTGACGTTGTAGACGGGTACGCCGGTCAGGCCGAGTTCGTACGCGGCGCGCTGCCCGGCGGTCGAGGCCTGGAAGCAGTAGCCGACGGGGACCTGCTCGACCTTGTCGTAGGAGACTCCGGCGTCGGCGAGCGCCGCCGTCCCCGCCTCGCGCGCCATGTCCCAGTACTGCCAGTCGCGTGTCTCGGGCTTCTCGAACCTCGTCATCCCGACGCCGACGATGTACGCCTTCCCCATCTTCCTTGCCCCTCAGTCTCTCGGCAGGCCGAGCAGGCGCTCGGCGACGACATTGAGCTGGACCTGTGTGGTGCCGCCCGCGATCGTGAGGCAGCGGGACATCAGCAGGCCGTGGACCGCCCGCTCCCCCGGCCCCTCCCGTACCGCGCCCTCGGGACCGAGGACTTCGAGCGTGAGCTCGGCGAGCTTCTGCTGATGGACGGTCTGGACGAGCTTGCGGACGCTGGCCCCGGCGCCCGGTTCCAGGCCCGAGACCTGGAGCATCGTGGTCCGCAGGCCGATGCAGGCGAGCGCGTGCGCCTCGGCCGCCAGGGCCCCGATCCGTACGCGTACGGAGCTGTCGGCGTCGGCCGCCCGCTCGATCAGCGCTTCGAGGCCGGAGTCGAACGCGACCTGGTCGGCCATGTGGACGCGTTCGTTGCCGAGCGTGTTGCGGGCGACGCGCCAGCCGTCGTTCACCTCGCCGACGACGGAGTCGGCCGGCAGGAGCACGTCGTCGAAGAACACCTCGTTGAAGAGCGAGTCGCCGGTGATCTCCTTGAGCGCGCGGATGTCGATCCCGGGCGTGTTCCTCATGTCGACGAGGAAGTACGTGAGCCCCTTGTGCTTGGGGGCGTCGGGGTCGGTACGGGCGAGCAGGATGCCGTGGTCGGCCTCTTGGGCGGCGCTCGTCCACACCTTCTGTCCGTTGATCCGCCAGCGGCCGTCCTCGGTACGTTCCGCTCTGGTGCGCAGTGACGCGAGGTCGGATCCGGCGCCGGGCTCGGAGAAGAGCTGGCACCAGAGCAGCTCCCCCCGGAGGGTGGCGGCGAGGTGGCGTTCCTGCTGCTCGGCCGTTCCGTACGCGAGGAGGGTGGGGACGACCCAGGTGGCGATCCCGAGCCCGCCGAGCGCGATGCCGGCCGCATCCAACTCGCTCTGCACTGCGAGCTGTTGAAGCGGCCCTGCACCGAGACCGTACGGCGCGGGCAGGTGCGGGGCGGCGTAGCCGGTGGCGGCGAGGGCGCGGCGGGCGGCCCCCGGGTCGAGCCCGGCGGCGGGTGCGATCGCCTTCCGCGCCGCGGCGCGGAAGGCGTCGGCCTCCGGGGGCAGTTCGAGCCTCAGCTCGCGCCGGACACCTTCCGCCGCGAGCCGCACGGCGTGCGCGCGGTGGGTGTCGCCCGCGCCGAGGAGCTGACGGGCGACGAGGGCGCGGCGCAGCGAGAGATGGGCGTCGTGCTCCCAGGTGAAGCCGATGCCGCCGAGGATCTGGATGGAGTCCTTGGCGCAGCTGTAGGCGGCGTCGAGGGCGGTGGCGGCGGCGAGCGCGGCGGTCAGGGAGCGCGCCGCGTCCTCGGTGGACCGGGCGGCGTCCCAGGTGAGCGCGCGAGCCTGTTCGACCCGTACGAGCATGTCGGCGCAGAGGTGCTTGACCCCCTGGAACCGCCCGATGGGCCGCCCGAACTGCTCGCGCGTCCTCGCGTACTCGCTCGCCGTCTCCAGCGCCCGGGCGGCGTTCCCGCAGGCGTCGGCGGCGTACAGCACGGCGGCGAGGTCCGGTACGAGGGCGGGGTCGACGTCCAGGATCCGGTGGGCGGGCACGTGCGTCCCGTCGGCGGCGACCCGGGCGGTCGGCCGGGTGGGGTCGGCGCTCTCGTGCGGGCGGACGGAGAGGGTGCCGGCGTCCACGGCGGTCCAGACGACACCGCGCGCGGTGCTCGCGGCCAGGATGAGCAGATCGGCCTGGGCGCCGCCGAGGACGGGCGGGGCCGCGCCGTCGAGCAGCAGTCCGTCCTCGGTCTCGACGGCGGTCAGCCCACCGGCGCCGAGGGCGACCGCCCCGATCCGCTCCCCTGCGGCGAGGGCGGTGGTCAGCTCCCGCTGCCCGGCACGGGCCAGGATCTCGGCCGCGAGCACGGTGGGGAGGTGCGGCCCCGGCAGCAGCGCCCGCGCAGCCTCCTCCAGCACGACGGCCAGGTCGACGAGGTCGCCGCCCCCTCCCCCGTACTCCTCGTCCAGATGGATCCCGAGGAGCCCCTGTCCGGCGAGCCCCTCCCAGTGGGCGGGACGTCCGGTGACGGTGTCGGCCGGGGCGTCCAGGAGCTTGCGCACCTCCTCGGACGGTACGGCCCGGCCGAGCCAGCCGCGCACGGACCGGGCCAACTCCCGCTGCTCTTGCGTGATTCCGATGCCCATGAGGCGCAGACTAGAACACGTTTCAATCTGACGGAAGGTCAGACGCCGATCGATACCGGCCGGGTCGGCGGGGGCGTTAGCGAAACGTAGGTGCGACGTGAGCGCCGGTCGACACCATGTGCACCGAAAGCGGCCCGGCGGTCGGTGGACCGGTCCGCGTGCGGCGAGCGCCGCCGACCGAAGGAGAGTCATGAAGAGGTTCAAGGCCGCGGTCCTCGCGGCGGCCGTGGTCGCGGGTATCGGCCTCGCCGCGACACCTGCCGAGGCGAGCACGTGCAAGCACGGCGGCATCCAGTACCGGTGCGAGTACCACCGGACCACCCAGTCCTTCGGCGACGGGACACAGCAGGTCTTCGTCATCGGCCTGGACGACGCGGTGTGGACGCGCTGGTCCTACGCGAACGGTTCGTGGAGCAGGTGGCAGTCGATGGGCGGCGTCGCCCGGAGCCAGGTCTCGATCCCCCGCAGCAGTGCGGACGGCTGGGAGTTCGAGATGGCCGTCAAGGGGACGGACGGAAAGTGGTGGGGACGCTCCCGCGACCGGGGCGGCAACTGGACCGGGTGGTACAGACTGCCGGTGTGACCGCGACTCCCCCGACACCTCTTCCACTCCATGAGGTGGGGTGGCTTCCCCGGCCGGTCTTCACGGATCCGCCCTTCTTTCCTCACGAGTGGAACGGGTGGGGCCGCGTCCGCATCTTCCAGGACGCGGGTCCGGCTCGGAGGTGGAGGTCCTGACCGCCGCCTCGGGAGGCGAGCCCGCGCATGCACGGTTTCGAGGCGTCGGGACATCGCCGCGTGTCACACCTGGGGCAGGCAGCCTGACCGGATGTCGATCATTCGCGCGACATGGGGGAACCTCGTGGAATTTCGGCTGCTCGGCGGGGTCGGGGTGGCGACCCGCACGGGGAAGCTGGCGCTCGGACCTGCCAAGAGGCGCAGCGTGCTGGCCACGCTTCTGCTGCGGTCCAATTCGGCCGTGCCGATGGCGCAGCTGATAGACGCGGTCTGGGAGGAGGCGCCCCCGGCCCACGCCCGAACCGTCGTCCAGGGACATGTCTCGCGGCTGCGCGTGCTGTTCGCCGAAGCCTGTGTGGAGGAGTACGAGGTACGGCTGGCCACGCACGGGTCGGCCTATGTGATGGAGATGCCGGACGGGCTCCTCGACGTACACCGCTTCGAGGAGCTGGTCCGACGCGGACAGCACGAGAAGGGTCCTGAGGAGACGGCGGCCCTTCTGCGGGAAGCCCTCGGGCTGTGGCGCGGGCCCGCCCTGACCGGGACCGTGCCCAGCACGTCGCTGGCCGCCGCCGCCCAGGCTCTCGAGGAGACCCGGCTGTCGACCGTCGAGCAGCTCGCGGAGGTGTACGGCGTGCTCGGCGACTTCCCGCAGGCCGTCGCGCTGCTGAAGGCGGAGGCGGCGGCCTACCCGCTGCGCGAGTCCCTGACCACGGCGTTGATGGTCATGCTGTACCGGGCGGGCCGTCAGTCCGACGCCCTCGACCGGTACCACCGCACCCGGGGCCTGCTCGCCGAGGAACTCGGCATCAGCCCTGGCCCCGCCATGTGCGCGGCGTACGAGGGGATACTCCGCGGGGATCTGCTCGGCGACCGGCCGTCGGCCGCCATGCCTCGGGGCCTCGTCGTCGAGTCCTCGCGCGGGGAGCCGCGCCGAAGCCGGCCTACGAGTGGAACGACGAGCGGGTACAGACCTCCGGGTGCGAGCCTCCCCGGCCCCACGGCCCAGGCCGCGCGGGTGACACAGACCGCGGAGGCTGTCCGGCCGGGTACGCCCGCCCGGACGGACGGCATCGGTCACACCCGCGCGGCGGTGCGGCACGACGAGCCGCCGCACCGGGCGGAGGCACCGTCCGACGGGCCCGCCGAGCGCTCCGCGCCGCCCCGTGCCCTGCGCGCGGTAGACCCCGCCGACCGCCCGGTACCGCGCCTTCTGCCCCGTGGCGCGCGGGGCTTCCACGGACGGGGTGAGGAGCTGGCGGCACTCGACCGGGCCACGGGCGAGGACGCCATCGCGCTGGTCACCGGCGCCGCCGGCGTCGGCAAGACCGCGCTCGCACTGCAGTGGGCCCATCAGCACCAGCACCGCTTCCCGGACGGAGCGCTCTTCGCTGACCTGCGCGGCTTCGGCGACGACCCCGTGCAACCGGACGAGGTGATACGGGAGTTCCTGATCGCCCTGGGCATCAAGCCCCGGGCACTGCCCGAGTCCGCCCCGGGTGCCACCGCGCTGTACCGGGAACTGACGGCGGACCGGGAGCTGCTGGTCGTCCTCGACAACGTCCGCAACGCCGATCAGGTCCGACGACTGCTGCCTTCGGGGACCCGGTCGGCCACCCTGGTGACCTCGCGGCTGCGGCTGAGCGGGCTGATCGTCGAGGAACTCGCCCGACCCGTGCCACTGGACCTCCTCGACCTGGACGACGCCGTCGCCCTGCTGGCCTCGGCGGTCGGCGAGAAACGGGTGGCGGCGGAGCCCGAGGCCGCCGCCCGGCTCGGGAGACTCTGTGACGGGTTGCCTCTCGCGCTGCGCATCACGGCCGCCCAGCTCGCCACCCGGCCGACGTGGAGGCTCGCCGATCTGGCCGCCGAACTCGCCGACGAGCAGCGCAGGCTGTCGCTCCTCTCCCTGGACGACAGCGGCGACGCGGGGGTCGCGGCAGCACTGGGGCTCACGGTGCAGGGCCTGCCGCCCGAGACGGCACGGCTCTTCGCGCTGCTCGGCACGCTGCCCGGCACCGACCTGGACCGGTACACGGCGGCGGCGCTGTCCGACTGCGACCCGGTGGCGGCGGGCGAAGCCCTCGACCGGCTGACCGGAGCACACCTCGTCACCGAGTACGTACCAGGCCGGTACTCGCTGCACGAGCTGGTCCGCCTCTACGCACGCGGCCTGTCCAACGACCGGCCCGCGCTGCTGCGGGTGCTCGACCACCACATCGCGACGGCGCTCCGGGCCACGGCCGCGTCGGTACCGGACGACCAGCCGTGCTGCACGATGCCCGAGGGGGCGTACGTACCACCGGCCGGGCGGGAGTTCGCGGATCGTCAGGAATCCCTGCGCTGGTACGCGGCCGAACGGGAGAACCTCGCCGCCGCCGTCACGGCGGCCCGAGCCGCCGGTCATGACGAGCGGGCGTGGCGCTTGGCCGTCCTGCAATGGCCATACATCACCTGGAACGTCCGCGACGGCTGGGTGCCCCTGCTCGAACAAGCCCTGGAAGCAGCCGTACTGCTGGACGACCCGGACGCCGAGACCCGCGTACGGGCGCTGCTGGGCTGGGTCCTCCTGGAAGAGGGCCGGCTGCCGGAGGCCCTCCTCCAGCTGGAGCCGGCTCCGGCGCTGGCGGCACGGACCGGAGACCCGTCGAGCGAGGCGACGGCTCTGGTCAACCTGTCGCTCGCACTGGAACGCCACGGCGATGTGCACACGTCGATCGCCCACACGAGCCGCGCCGTCGAACTGGCGCGCAGGGCGAGCGACCCCCTGACGGAACTGCTCGCACTCGAACTGAAGTCACGCCTGTACCTGGTGAACGGCGACCTGGAGGACGCGGTCCGGTGCACGGCGTACGCGCTCACGGTGCTGGCCGACCGCCCAGGGCTGCCGGCGATGCGCCACGTGATGGTTCGTCTGACCCGGGGCGAGGCGCTGCACGCCCTGGGGGAACGGGACGAGGCCGCGGCCTGCGCTCGGGTGGCGCTGGCGGACGCGGCGCGCCTGGGCTTCAAGGAGGGCGTCACGCGGGGGAAGGAGCAGCGGGCGCGCTGGGCCGGGCGCGCGATGGTGTGATCACCCTTCGGTCATGGCCCGACGAGCGTGTGTTCTGCGCGTGGGGCCATCGTGACACGCACGCCGCCTCCTACGCGGTGCAGTTGATCCTGACCGGGGCGGCCGCGACGTGCCGGTTGCCGGAGGTCGTGCCCCGGTTGTCGAGGATGACGGACAGACGTCCCTGGTCCACGCGGTAGGTACCGGCGGACACCCACTGTCCCAGGTGTGCCGTCTGGTTGATCTCGAAGGTGCCGACCTTCGTGCTCGACTGGGGTCGGAAGGAGCGGTACACGGTGTAGTGGGCAGGGTTGCCGCCGACGTAGGAGATGTCCTTGACGTTCGGGATGAAGACCTCCACCGCGCACCTCCCCTGCGTGACCTTGCCGGTGGGGAAGCGCCAGTGGGCGTAGGCGCCGCTGGGCCGGGAGGTGCTGTTGGACAGCGGGAGGCTGTAGAAGAGGCCGTTGCAGCCGTAGGCCTTCTGACTCTCCCAGCTGCCGCGCCAGCCCTTCGTACCATCCGTGTAGCGGTCCGAGGTGGCGAAGCCGGGGGTGTCGCAGCCGGGCCCGATGAAGTGCGCGTACGTGACGGGGGCGGGCTGCCGGACCGTCTGGGTCCCCTCTCCGCCTGTGCCCCCCGATGCCCCGGTCCCGCTGGACGGCCTCTGCGTGGGGGCGGTCCCGGTGCCCGTGCCCCGGGAGCCTGCGACGGTCGGCTCAGGCTGGGTGCCGGAGCCCTCGTGCGGGGCGCCGTCGCCTTCGTGCAGCCCACCGGCCGCACCGCCCTTGACCGCTCCCGGCCTCACCGCGCCGGCCTCGCGCGGCCCACCGGGAGCGGGGCTGCCGACGCGGCCGGTGTCGGGCGCGTTCTGCTGCCCGGGCACCACTCCGGGCCCGGAGCCGTCCGGTGTGATGAGGCTTCCGACCGGCCCCCGGCCGGAGGCGGAGGGTGGCGCGTCGTCCGGTCCGGAGAGGCCGGAGACGAGGAAGGGAATGCCGATGAGGAGGAGCCCGCCGACCACGGCGGCGGCCGTCATCGGCCTGGTGGGACGGCCGAGGGGGCGGGCGGCGTCGGGGCCGGACCCGGTCGTCGGGGCGATCTGGGCCGCGGTCGCCGTTTCGGTGCGTACCCCGGTTCCGGGTTGCGCCTCGGATGCGGCCGGGGATTCGGCCCTCTGCCGCGTCTCCGAGCCGGGGGCCGCGGCGGTACCCGAAGCGGAAGCCTCGCCGGTACTGGTGGCAGGGGATCCGGTGGGCACGACCGCGGGCTTCGTCCGCGCCCCTTCGGCCTTCTCCGACTCGCCCCGCTCCCCCTCTGCCGCGGCCTGCGGGAGCACTTCGGACGTGGCTGCCTCTTCGAGGCCGGCGCCGGATGAGGAGGTGGCGGATGCCGTGCCGTTCACCTTGCTGGTTGCCATGGGTGACCTTCCGAGGGTGATGAGGGGGGTGGGGGGGCGTTGCTCCAACGCCTATGCGGTCAGGTTCTTCTTCCAGTTGCTGATGGTCTTCGGCGGCACGCCCAGCCATTCAGCGAGGTCCTTGAGCGTCCAGCCCTCTGTGATCGCGCGCAGGAAGGCCGCCCTGACTTCCGGGGTCCAGAAGCCTTCTCCGGTCGTCGTGTTCGGCCCGGGAAGTCGGGGCGGCCCCTCGGGTTCCGCAGCGGGCGCTCCTGTCCTGCGCTTCTTCGGCGCAGGGTGGCTCTCAAGCCTGCTCAGGAACTCGGCCTTCGCCTCGACGAGTACGTCCTTGACGGGGCGTCCGTCAGCGGAGGGATCCGGAGCGGGAACATCCTCATCGCCGCCGACACGCTTCCTGTATTTTCCGACGGCGACCTCACTGACTCCCAGAAAACGGGCGACAGCCGCCTGGCTCGCCCGGCCCGAGTTGATGAGCCGCAAGGCGTGACCGACGGTGGCCTGACTGTAACCGGCGTTCGCCGCCGTGTTCTCGGCACGGGTCGACCTGATTCCTCTGTCCCTGTCCGACATCGCAGCAAGGAATTCGCTCTGCTGGACCGCTGTGAGGTCCCGAGGAAGGAACTCTCTTCCACCGCCCTCCTCGGGCGGCCCGTCCACACGCGTGACCTCCGGGCCCCTCGGTTCCGTGAGCGCGATCCTCGCCATGGGCGAGGTGAGTTCGTCGCCGCTGCCCGCGTCGCTGTCCGAACCGGTCTCCCAGCCGGACACGGTCCTCGGGACCACGCCCGCGTCGCTCGACGGTCCGTCGGCCGGAGTCACCGTGGAGGGAACGGTCGCGTACATACGGTCTGCGAGCTTCCTCGTGATGCTCTCAAGGAGCACCGGCGTACCGTCGTTGACGGGGTACATCTCGCTGAGGAGATGCGGAAGATGCTTCGCGATGCTTTCCGTCGGTTCCTTCCAGAACCGCCCGGGGTGATCGTTGTACGACAGCGGGACAGCGTGGAAGGTGTGGAGCGCCATCCAGCACGAGAAGCACGGGCGCTTCTTACCGCGAATGGCCACGGGGCTGTCGACGAGGTCGGAAGGCCTCAGGTTCGCCTTGTGAAGCAGCTGAAGAATCTTCTGCTCGGCATGGATGGGCCGGTCGAGCGAAGGGTTGTCGCCCTCCGTGTTCTGAAGCAGGATCACCGCGCCCCTCTCGTCGGGTGACGTGAGCAGGGCCTTGAGGTCGTCGGAGGATGCGGTCCTCAGGTCCACCTTGGTGACGGGCGTGTTCCGCTCGAGGTGTTCGGCCAGGGCAACGATGGTGCGGTTCTGCTGGTCCGGTGCGTCAAGCCTGTTCCGGGTCTTGAGTCGAGCGTTCTCGTTGCGGTACAGACGCTCTCTGTCCGATCCGAGGCCGTCGGCGAGGTTCTCGTAGGGGATCTTGTCGATGGTCCGAAGGTTCAGTACGTCATTGAGGTTCCGGCGGTTTCCTCCCTCGTCGACTTCGCCGACGAACTGCATGAGCAGGTCCACGGATCGGTTGTGGTTCGTGGCGAAGATCAGCCGGTTGTTCAACACGGCCGCCTGCACCTCTTGCTCGCGCTTCTGGGTCTTCTTCCGTGTCGAGGACTCGGCGAGTTCGTCGTCCGCCTCGTTCCCCTGCTCACTCTGCTCGATCAATTGGCCCTGCAGATGCTCGATGCAGTTCATGAGACGGATGGAGAGATGCCGGAGCGACTGCTGCGTACGCTCGTCGGCATGGGATCTGCTGAAGCTGACGTTCATCGTTTCGGTGTGGCGCCCGGACTGCCTCGACCTTCCTTGGACGGTGCCCGCTTCGATCGTCGTCGTGAGCTGGTCCGCCGGCGGACGGACGTCGCGGCCGCCGAGGAGCTGGCGCATGACGTCGTCGGCGACGGAGGTCTGTCCTGAACCCTCGCCTTCCGGGCCGACGGAGTCGCCCGGGAGTCCCGTGCCGGGCGCTCCGCTGCTCGGCCCTGCGAAAGAACCGCTGCTGGAGAGACGGCTGTCCGACGCCCCTTCAGCCGTCCCTTCCGGACCGCTGAGAAAGTGCGCAACGGGCTGGGCGTACAGATTCCGGGCACGCAGGATCTGTTCATGCGTGTAGCCCTCGTTCGAGCTGAACAGCCTCCGGAATTCCCTCAGGCCGTCGACGAGGGCCCTTGCGGGTGTCTTGTTGTCACCCAGGGTGTGCAGGTGCGGGAATGCCTTGTTGTCGAGGTCGAGCATCTTCAGCTTCAGACCCTCGGGAAGGGAGGCCCCCGGGTCACCGGTGCTCAGGAATTCCGTGATCGACGCCAGATCCTCCGACCCGAAGCCCTTGTCGCGGCGCAGGCCGTTCTTCACCTCCTTGGCTTCCCTGTGCCAGGCCGCATGCTTCTGCCCGCCCTTCCGATCGTCGGTCGGGAGGGACTTCTGGTACTGGCCCGACCGTGTGGGAGGGCGACTGGAAATGATCCGGCCATAGCCGGGAGCGGTCCAGTCGTCCGGTCGCCATTTCCTTGTGTATTCGGTGTCGTGCCAGGTCGCCATTCGGTCGGCGGCGCCGCTGTCGGGTTCCTCGAGGTATCTGACGCTGTACCCCATCAGAGCCATCGCCTCCAGGTTGCCACTGCGGAATCCGATGTGGCGGGCCGTGGACGAACGATGCAGGTACTCGAAGAGGCGGAACTGTGCAAGGCGCCCGTTGCCCCCGAGTTGCACCACCGATTCATCCCGCCAGAACTCGGTGAGATCCAGGACCCGCGCGGAGAAGCCTTCGGGCCTCTGCTCCATTCCGTATCGTGACAAGTCCCCCTCTCCCGTGTCGAAGAACGTGGCGATCTCCTCGAACTTTCGATGCGGATGCCCCTCGCCATCTTTCGAGTACCCGGAGTCGCCGACGATCACCACGGCCTTGAAGTCGCCGAGTCTCTCGATGATCTGGGATATCCCGAAGTAGCTCGTGTCGTGCTCGATGTGAACCTCGCCGTTCTTACCGCTGAAACGCGTCCACAGAACTGCGACCTTGTCGTCCTTGGTCAGGGTCAGCCCCCGCGAGGCAAGCCAGTGCTCTATCTGACGGGATCCCCACGGCCTGGTTTCCGGTACGCCGTCGCTGGTCGCCGTCTCGGCGGATGCCTCGTCCGTCCAGTTGACCCGCCAGTGGTCGCGGATCCCTTCGCGAAGCTGTTGCGTGAACTCCCGGGCCACGAAGTAGGTGGCGTCGTTCAACCCCAGGAGCTGCTTCTTGGGAATCCGCTTCTCCGCGCAGAACTCGTCGCGCCGCTGGTTGAAATGACCAGCAGGGACGACCGGCACACGATCTCCCGGTATCCCGGCATCCATGTAGAACTTCTGGATGTTCCTCGCATGCGACAGGGTCCTGCCGTCATCGTCATGGGTGATGAAGACGGTCAGGTTCGGATCGCCGATCAGGAACGCGGCGACCGAGAACATGTCACCGGAAGCGTGACTCGGGTGCTTGAGCAGTTTCGGTCCGGCCGGCGGGTACTTCGCCCACTTGGGCACGGGCTCCGCGGCGGCGCTCGTCCGGACCTGACGGTCCTGGGCGTCGCTCGACGGAAGCCCTCCGTCCGTGGAAGGGCCGCGTGAGCCGGCGAGCCCGGCGGCAGCGGCAGCGGAATCGGGAACGCGGTGCAGCGGAACGACGGCGTTCTCGCTCACCCTCTCGATGATCGCGAGGTAGTCCTTGGGAAGGTGTGCCAGGTCGTTCAACCGCGCGTCCACCATCAGGCCGCTGGAGCGGACCCCGCTCGCGTCGTCGTGCCGGCGGAAGAGGTGCCGGTCCTCCCTGTTCCTCCCCCCGTCGGAGTACTCGTCCGGCAGCCCCAGGTAATGCAGGACCTCGTGGACCAGGACGCCGTCGTCGTCCTGGACTCCCCAGTGGTCCTGGTCGGTGCCGTCGGCGGGCGCCGTACGTGTGAGCGTGACCTTCTCGCCATGGTGAGGCCGCTCCACGAACTCGACGGTCACATGCAACTGGTCTCCGGAATCCGGCAGTCGGTAGCCGACGTTGACATGGGTGTCCAAGGCCTTCTGGACCCGTACCCGAAGCTCGGCGAGGTCGGCCGACGACAGGCCGTCCATCAGCCTGAACGGCAGCGTGACGAAGAACTGGCGCACCGTCCGGCCGTCGGACAGCCGGCCCCGGCGCACGTGGTGGCGGATCTGCGTCCACGAACCGTTCAGCCGGCCCCCGGCACCCGCCATCCGCCCCCCGCGCCACTCCTGGCTCATCCTGGGATCGAAGCGTTCGGTGTTCACCTCGGCCGTGCGCGTGCCGCGGAAGACCCGCATCTCGTCGGGGCGTACGGGCCGCGGCACCCGCTCGCCCCGGGTACGTGTCGGGGCGGCCGTGCTGCCGGGGTCGGGGCCGGCGGGAGCGCGGGAGGCGAGCCAGGGGGACGGGAGGGCGGCGAGGGACTGGGTGACGGGAGCCGTCGCCCCGACGGCCACCCGGCGGTACTGCTCCTCGGCGTCACGGCGCTGCGCCTGTGCACGGACGTGCGCGTGGAGCAACTCGGCTCCTTCGAGCCGCCTTTGGGCCAGGTCCAGCTCCCCGGCACGCACCTCCCGGGTCTCCTCCAGACGCGCGTGCCGCTCTGCCTCTTCGCCGAACACACGCCGTCTCTCCGTCAGGCGCTCGTCCGCGGAGTGAAGCGTGGCTTCTGCCTTCTTCACGGCGCTCTGACGGCGTTCGTGCTCCAGCGTCTTCTCCTGCTGCACGCCCGCGAGTTGGTCCTGACGATCGAAGAGCGACAGCTCTTCGTTGTACCTCGCGATGTCCCGGGCCGCGCTTGTTCGCTCCTCCTGGGAGGAGGCGTTCTCATGTCGGGACTCCGCCAGAGCCTTCTGCTCCGCGATCTGCTCCCTCGTCCGCTCCAGTGCCGTCACACGTTCGTTGTGAAGGGCGAGAGCATCCTCCGCCGCCTTGCGCTCCTTCTCGGATTCGAGGGCGCGTCGCTGTCTCACCACCAGGTCCTGGGCGGCATCGCTGTGCCCCTTCTCGGCCTCTTCGAGCCGTCGGCCGGCCTTTTCGACACGGAGGCGGGACTGTTCGAGCGCCTCCTCCGCGCCGGCGAGACGCTTCCGTGCGTCCTCGGAGTCGTTCTGCGCCTTCTCGACCCTGGTCTCCGTCTCGGTGACGCCGAGGTCCGCCCCGGCGCCGGCTCCGTCGTTCAGGCCGGGGTTGTCCGCCTCGAACCTCGCCAGTTCGTCCTGAGCCCGAGCCGCCGCCTCTCCGGCCTCGTCGCGTACCACTTCACGCCGTGAAGGCGGCGTGTCGTTCGGGGCCAGCACGATCAGGCGCACGCCGTCGTCGTCCTTCAGCGCGAGTTCGACCGGGGCGCCCAGACGGTCGGCCACCCCGGCGGTCCAGTCCATGACGTCGCGGTCCGTGACCCCGGCACCGGCGGTGGCCATCCGGGTGTTCACCGTGTTCAGGTCCAACCAGAGCCTCGGTACGGCGTCCGCGGCACCCGCGCGGATCGTGTCGGCGACGGCCTGCCTGTCGCGCTCGTACAGGCCGCCCGCGGAGAGGTCCCACACCCCGCCGCCCCGGTCCGGCTCCGTGAAGACACCCAGCCCGATCAGGTCACGTTCCGACACCCGCATCAGGGCGGTGCCGCCCGGCACGGACACCGGGGCGGCGCCCTCGCGGCTCACCGTGACGACGGTGTCGACCTCGACCTCGTACGTCCGCAGGCCCTCCGTCGCGGTCGGCACACCGGGCCTTCCGTCCTTGCCCCAGAGCCTGCCCACCTCGGAGATCCCGCCGCCCTGTCCGCCGGGGGTCGCCTGGTTGGCGAACACGGTCGGGGTCAGACCGGCGGTGTACCGGCCGTCCTTGCCGTAGGAGCGGGACACGCCGACGGTGGCGGCCGAACTGCGGGACGCCGAGGAGTTGGAGGACGTGCTGGATCCCGTGATCCGCAGACGGTCGACGGTCACGCCCCTGGTGCCGCTGATCAACCGTGGGTTGAAGACCTCGGTGGAGACCCGCACCGGAGTCCCGGACGAGGGCGACGTCACCGTGCCGCCCATTCCGGCGCCCATCCGGGCGGAGTCCAGGACCATCGACCCGCCGAGGAGCTGCTCCATGAAGCGGACGGAGGTCGCGTCCGTGGAGCTTGCGGTGGCCGGGCCCTCGCCCTTCAGTTCCGGGGCGAGTCGGTGAACGGCCTCCAGGACCTCCCGGTGATTGGAGATCCGGTAGACGACCTCCTGCCCGGTCATGCGGAGAGCACGCGGCCCGGCCGGCGCCGGCGCGCCCTGCTCCTCGCGGGGCAGGGGCGTGTCCCGCAGGTCACCGTCGCCGGCGAACCGGAGGGTCACCCGTCCGGGCACCGGGTGTTCCAGCCGGTGCGTGCCCTTGCCCTCGACCTCGATCTCGGCGTGGAACTCGTAGGCGAGCGTGAACTCGTTCCCGCCCTCCGTGCGCTGCCAGGTCCTGTCCTCGGCCGTACGCGTCGTGCTGACCGTCTCGGTACGGGTGGTGGCGCCCGTGGCGGTCGGACTGACCGTCCACTTCCCCGACGTCCCGTCGGCCGCGGGGGCGGTCAGGTTGCCCGGCACCGAGACGGCCGAGCGTGTCGTGCGACTCCTGGACTCGGAGAGGTTGGCGGGAGCGTGTGCGGAGTAGTTCTCCACCCCGCCCCCGGGCGCGGCGGGGCGGCCCTCCACCCGTCGCATCTGCTCGTCGGTCCAGGGGAACCTTCCGTACAGGCGCACGGTGGTCTCCCTCGTCCGCAAGCCCTCCATGGACGCGAAGGAGAAGGCCAGGGAGTTGCCGCGCGCCCCGTCGTCAGCCTCCGTGCTCCCGCCGCGCGCCGGGAGCGTGGCGAGCGCGGTGGGGGAGGTGAGGTCGGCGAGGCGCTGGCGCAGCCCGGGCACGTAGGACGCGTGGCCCGGGGTGAGGCTTCCGGGCAGGTGCCGCGTCACCAGCTCGACCAGCCTGTCGTGCAGGACACGGGAGCCCTGGGCATCCGGGACCGCATGGTGCTCGACCCCGTCTTCCGCCTGCGGGCTCCCGGGGGCCGCTTCCGGCGGGGTGAGGGCCTCGGCAAGCGGGGTCGCCTCCAGCACCGCTGCCAGACCCAGGGCACGGTACTGCAGGAACCGGTAGGGCAGGGCAGGTGGCGGAGTCGAGGACGCCGGAGCGGGGGCCGGGGCGAAGCCCTGCGCGTCGGCCAGCGCGGTGAGCGTCTCGCCTCCCCGTCGCAACTGGTCCTGCGTGGCGAGGAAGACCATGCCGTCCGGGACGGTGAAGGCGGCCGTCCGGGACCCGCCGGGGCGGTTCAGCGGGGTGACACTGCGCAGGCCGTGATGGACCGTCACGTGGTACGTCACGTCGGCCCGGACCCGGAGCTGCTCGCCGCTCTCCGTCGCCACGCGGGTCAGGTTGGTCGTCGCGGACGTCGTCGTCGTACGAACCTCGCCCCGGCCCCACGACCCCTTCACCCCGGCACCACCGGTGACGGGTCCGGGCGCCTTCTGCGAGGGGGGTTCCTGCTGCTGCGCCTGGGCCGCCTCGGCCTCGGGGCGGCTCTGTCCGTACTTCGCCGCCGGCCCGCCCCCGCCCTCGTACGCGCTGGAGGCGGTCACCTGGAACGAGGCGCTGTCGGTCGAGGCGATGTCCGTCTCGCTGTACTGCGTCGTCGGCGTACCGAGTGCGCGCGGGTTGCCGAGTTCGACCCGTACCTCCACCACGAGGTCCGTACCGCCGAACGCGCCCGGGACGAACAGGCCGTCGATGACGTACGTGCCCTTGGACATCTGGTGCGCCCGCGACAGCAGGGCGGCCGGCGAGAGCTGGGCGTGGGCCACCTCGTGCAGCAGCGTGCCCTGGTCGGCGTACTGCTCGAAGCGGGTGGCCTGCTCCACCTTCGACCAGGCCCCCAGAAGCGACGACGACCAGGCCCCCAGGACCGACGTCGACGACAACCAGGCCCCGCGAACGGACGACGTGAGCGCGCTCAGGCCCGAGCCGCGGGGCGGCGCCGCGGGCCCGGCCGTGGCGGGACGGGGGAGATCTCCCACGCCGTCACCTGCGAAGTCTTCGTCGTCGTCCGGAAGACGCCGGTCCCGCGCACCGGGTTCCGTGCCGTTCTCCCTCAGGTCCTGGGAGATCTCCGAGAGGAGGCGGTCGAGCGTGTCGCGCAGCTGACCACCGCCCTGCAGGACGTCGACCAGCGTGCTGTCCGGCAGGAGGAACGTGCTGGGGGCGCCCCCGTCCCCTGTGGCCTGCGGGACGGCTGACACGTCCGTACGGCTCTGGGGCACGGCGAGTTCCACGTGCACGACCGCGGAGTTCTCAGGATCCGGCGGGCCGACGGCGTCGGGGCCGGTGGAGTCCGGAACCGTATCCGTGGACAACTGTGCGCGCAGCCGGACGGGGATCCGGTAGACCTCGGTGGGCTGACGGCCGGCCACGAGCAGCTGACTGTAGGACTGCCCAGCGCCCACCGTCCTGGTCTCGGTCGTCTGCCACGTGCCCTTGGCCTCGGCTCCCAGGCTCATGTGCGCGTGTCCGGCGACGAGTCCGCCCAGCTCGGCGCCCACCGTGCCGCTGCGGGTGTTCCCGGACGCCTGCTGCGTGGTGCCGGGGACGTTGAACCCACTGAGGTTGGGCATGTGGAGGTTGGCCAGCGTCTCCACGTGCTCGACCGGCTCGTCGGTGCCGTCCTCCCGGTCCAGGGTGAGCCGGAGTTGGACGCGGTCCACTCCCCCGCCCGCGCTCGGTTTGGCGAAGAAGAGCCTCAGTCCGCCGTCCGCCAGCTCGTCCATGGTGGTGAGAAGGCCACTGCGTGACCGGTACGTCTCGAACTTGCGCAGGTTCTCGAGCTGCATCCGGACCGTGCGCGTGTCCTTGGGCGTCACGGCGTCGGGCCCGGTGCGCGGCAGGTACCCCTCGGTCACCAGCTGTTCGCGGGCCCGGGCGAAGACCGTGTCCACGCCCGCACCCTGGATGCTCAGGGGCGTGGTGGACAGGCCGATGCTCGTGAAGCGCGCGAGTTCCACCGGGGCGGTTCGGTGGATCGCGGTCGGCGCCGTGGACGCGTTCCGCGCCGGAGGTTCCAGCGCCCGGATCCGGATACGGGAGGGCGTCGTGGACACCGGGGCGGTCTTCCGGGCGGTACTGTCCGCCCCGATGAACTCCACGTGGTACGTGACCTCGGCGGGGACGAGGATGTGCGACCCGGCGCGCAGGTTGTGCATGACGTTGTGTGTCGACCCCGCGCCGAGCGTGCGGTCGGACTGCTTGCCGAAGGCTCCCTTGGGGGTCAGCGAGCCGTTGAGGTGGAAGGCACGGAAGGCCTTGTCGACGACCGCCGGCATCCGGTTGAACACCACTGCGCCGGACGCGTCGGCGCCGGACGCCTGTGAGACCTTCGACGTCGCGTCGACCTTCAGGACCCGGTCCTGGTAACGCTCCAGCAGGAAGTTCGTGTTGATCCTGGTCTCTTCTCCGGACGCGTCGTCCGGCCGCGGGTTCACCTCCGCCGTGACCCGGAACATGCCGACGGGGTTTCCGTCGTCGTCGAGGAGCACGGGCGACCAGGTGCCCGCATCGGTGGTCCGGAGGCGGGCGTCGAGCTCGGCGCCCGGGCCCTGGAGGTGACCGGCCGTGTGGTCGCCCTGATCCGCCGAAGGCCCTGGAATCCGCTGGAGTGGCAGGGCACCGAGCAGGTACTCACCACTGAGGAACCTTCTCAGTGACTCCCTGGACCGCGCCGAGAGCGTGGCGAGCGGGCCGGAGAAGTGAGGCAGCGCCTCCCGGAGCAGCACGCCCGGATCCGTCATCGAATCCATGCCCCAGACGCGGGAGCGGTTCAGATTGTCATGGAAGCCCGAGGAGAACGTCGCGGTGTTCGGGGTGGCGCCCGGAGTCGTGGCGGGCGGTCGGCGGAGGTGCTCGGGGAACCACGCGGTGACGGTACCCAGGGGGTCCGTCGGCCGGGCCCACGCCGTCCCCTCCGTCCCGGCGTCCGGTGTGGTGCGGACGTCACCGTGGGCGACGTACTCGTACGGCGTCGCGGGTTCCGAACTGCGCAGCAGGGTCGTGGAGTTCCCCCCGCTCGTCACCGTCGTCGCCAGTGTGCGCTGCTGATGCGCGCCGGTCACGTTGAGCTGGAAGGACACATGGGTCAGGTGGCCCCGGACGAGGTCGAGGACACCGGAGAAGGGCTTGACGGAGACGGTGCGCACCGTCGACGTGGAGGCCTGGGAGGTGTTGTCGAACGCGGCGGTCTGGCGCTGCTCGTTGTTGTGCGGCGCGGCGTGACCGCCGGTCTCGAACATGGTGGACCGCGTGGGGCGCTCCAGCCGGAGCCTGACGTCGAGGGAGTGCGTACTCCGCCCGTCCCTCACCGTGAGGGTGTGGCCGTCGGGGCCGAACAGCATCAGGCGGTTGTCGAACAGGACCTGAGGATCGAGCAGAGCGGCGAGTTGCCTCTCCACCTCGGGCTTGTGGAATGCCGCGGGCAACTGGTCGTAGGCATGCTTCTGGAGTCGGGTGGCGACGTCGGGCGCGATGGGCGTCAGGTGAATGCCTCCGAAGCCCTCGTGGGCGTCGGTCCCGAAGTTCTCCACATACGGGGAGAGCGGCTGTGTGGAGTCGGTTCCGGAGGACGCACCGGTCGTCGGGGATGTGGCGTGGGGCGCCTTGCTCGACGGGCCGGTGACGGGGCCGTCGTCGCGGGGCAGCCGTGTTTCGGCTCCGCCTTCGCCGTGCGTCCTCGCGTCCGTCGTGGGCCCGGCATCGCCCGGGGAGAGCCCGACGGCGGTGCCGGCGGGGGTCTGCCGACCGGGCTGCAGACGGGTGAACTCGCCGATGGCCGTCTCCAGCTTCCGCACCAGCGCGGGAGCCTCGTTCGGCCAGAAGTCCGGTGCGCGGACGTCCTCGCCCCACAGCGCGGGCGGACGGCCCTGATCCACCAGGAGGCGCTGGGCCACGACCCCGAGGGCGCTGGAGACGTCGGTGTCCGACGGTAGAAGGTTCTCGGCCTTCCTGAGCTTCAGGAGGAGCTCGGCGAGGGCCGTCAGGCGGGTTCCGTCGTCCGGGCCCCCGGTCTGGGCGGCGTAGTACGCGTCGAAGGCGGCGTCGAGGGTCCGCCGCAGGGGGTCGGGCGCGGGGACGCCCGGGGCCTGGCCGTACCAGCGCTCCATGATGGATTCGAGTTCGTCCCACACGCCCGTCTGCGGGTCCTGAACGTCGTGGTCCGGTCGAGTGACGCGCTCGCACAGGTCCAGGTAGGAGTCGGCGTTCAGCCTGCGCCAGTCGCGGCTGGTGTTCCCGCCGTCGCCGAGCGCCTCCCGCAGCAGCATGGCCGCGTGGTCGGTCAGACCGGGCGTCCTGTCCAGGAGCGCCTTCAGCTCGCTTTCGGGGAGCGCGCGGAGAGTGCGCCGTACCGGGGGCGGTGAGGGAAGCACGTCCGGCGTCCGCTCGTGGGCTTCGAGCCCGAGGGCGACCTCGTCCGGGAACCTCCCGCCGGGCATGGCCTCCCGCAGCGTGTTCTCCGTCAGCGGCGCGAGCGAGCGGAACCTTCCCCAGTCGTCGGTGTACGACAGGACGTCGGCGTACGGCGGGGCGCCGGCGGGCCGCGGCTGCCGGGCCAGCACGTCCCGCTCGAACGCCTCGGAGGCCGTCATCACCTCGTGGAAGGTGTGGTGGCCGATCGGGAGCATGTCCGCCATCAGGGCGAGCCGCACCAGCTGGAAGTCGACGGGGACATTCCACTTCTCGGCCATGGCATGGACGACCGTCAGCGTGAAGTACGTCGTGTTGGACGTGCCCGCGCTCATCAGACCACCGGTCGCCTCGGCCGTCACCTGGCTCGTGGTCCGCAGGGCGATCTGGCGGTGCCGCTCGCCCGGTTCCCAGGTCAGCCGGTCTTCCTCCAGCGCGTGGCGGCGCTCCCGCTCGCTGAGGGGCGGAACGGCCTCCTCAGGCCGCAACTCGGTGCGCCTGCGGTGCTCCTGGGCACGCAGCAGCGTCGCCAGGTCGGGGTTGTCCGCCTCCTCCGTCCGCAACCTCTCCTGTTCCCGCCTGATGTTCTGGACGGTGTCGGCGTCCTGCTGGATCCTCTGGGCCTCCGGTGTGCCGTTCCCGCTCCGCTCACGCGTGAGGATCTCCGGTTCGGGCTTCTTCAGCTTCAGCCGCTCCCTGACGGGGCCGTGGACGCCGGTGACGAGCAGGTGCATCTGCTCGCGGATGTTCCCGTGCTCGACGACCTCCTCCAGCGTCCTCAGGTCGTTGCCGACGGACCCGCTGCCGGTGTTCTGCGCGGTGCCGAGCCTGCGGCGCTCGTCGGTCGACAGGTTGTCCCAGGCCGCCTTCACCAGCGCCCGCACCTGTCGTCGGACGTCCTCCCGCCGGGTGAGGTACTCGCCGAGGGCGCGCTCGGCGTCGCGCGATGCCTCCGCGTACGCCAGACGGACCGCCGTCCGGACGACGGTGTGGTGCTCGTCGTGGCCCGGGTTGGCGTACAGCGCCTGCCCGACGCGGCTCAGCACGGCGAGCGGGAGGGGCTGTTCCGGGCTGTGCGGGGGTCGCAGACGCCGTTCGAGATCCTGGAGGGAGCCGATCGCGTCGGCCGGGCCGGTGAGCGTCACCGCCCCCAGCCGGTCCTTGCCGACCAGCAGCCGTCCGTCCCCCGTGTCGACGGCGTGCCCGGCGGGGACCCGTACCGCCAGCCAGTGCTCCGTACCGGGCGGGAGGTCCATGGTGAGGGTGGTGTACGGCCGGTCGTCGGTGCGCAGCAGCCGGTCGGCCCGGCCCACCAGTCCGAGCGGGGACTCCGGGAGCACCAGATAGGCGGTGGTCTCCTCGCCCGTGCGTGTGCCGAGGGCGTCCAGTTCCTTCCGCCAGTCCCTCGGCTCGGGCGTCTCGTCCCCGTACCCGTCGGGAGCGGGGCCGTCCTGCGGCGCGGGGGTCTGCGTGGCGACGGGCGTGCCGGGGGGCGCCTGGGCGGCGGTGACGGTCGCCCTGTCTCCCGACGTCGTGTCGCCGTCCGCGGGGGCGGAGGTGAGCGGGCGGGACCATGAGGGACGGGCGTCCATGACGGCATGGGCGACGGAGGTCGCGAAGGCCAGGACGCGCGTGCTCCTCATTCTGGCCATCCTGGGCGGCTGCCAGGCAGGCTCGGCGTGGAGCCTGGCCGGAAGGGGTACCGGAGTGATGCCGAGGTCCAGGAGCATGCGCGGGACCAGGAACCGGGAGTGGGCGGTCAGCGCCTTCTCCGGCGAGCCGGTGAGGCCGCCGGTCGCGTGCAGCTTCAGGACCGTGTCGGCGACGGCCTTCAGCTGGTCCACCCGGGTGGTGGCCCCCTTCAGGGCCTCCCCGTACTCCCTGAAGATGTGGTCGAGGGTCTCCCGTACCTGTGTGTCGGGATCGCCGAGCGAATCGCCCTCGACCCGGGCGCGCAGAGTGAGGTACGCCTCGCTGCCCAGGGTGTGCCAGGGACTCTCCGGGCGGTGCGCGCCTTCCAGCAGCTCGCGGAGCAGGGCCTTCTGGTTCTCGTCCGCGTCCTGGAACAGCTCCGACAGAGCCTCGTCGGACGGCGTCGCCGCCGGTGCGAGCGCGAGATCGCCGGTGAGGGGAGCGGTCCCCGCGTCCGTGACGTCGGCCATGCCGAGGGTCAGCTCGGCCGCCAGGAAGCCCGTCGTGTTCTCCTTCCAGAACGTCGTGGTGCGGGCCTCGGCGGGGAGCCGGGCCGGCGGGAAGCCCTGGTCCAGGAGCAGGCGCTGCAGCAGGATCTGGACGTCCGGCGTCAGCGGCCCCTCCTGCGCGTCGGTGTGCAGCTCCCGGATCAGGGTCACGACGGCTTCCAGGCGGCCGATGCCGGAGGGGACTTCGGGCGGGTAGACCGAGAAGGCGTCCTCGACGGTCTCGGTCGGCAGGTCGTTCCCCTCCTTCCCGAGCGACCGGTTCCGCAGCTCCAGGTACGTCCTCGCGTCCATCGTGTGCCAGGCGTCGCCCGGGGAACGCCGGGTCTCCGTCACTTCGGCGAGCAGGTCCGCCGTGCTGGGGTCGGACAGCAGGGCCGTCCACCGCTCCCGTGGCAGGTGCCGGGACAGCAGGCCGTCACGGGCGGACGCACCGGTCGTCCCGGACGGGACGACCGGCGCCTTGCTCGACGGGCCGACGAGGGGGGTGTCGGGGGCCAGCCGCGATTCGGCCCCCGGTTCGTGGTCCGGGTCCGTGTCCGTGTCCGTGTCCGTGTCCGTGTGGGCAGGATGCTCCGGAGCCGTGCGCGGGGGCTCGGCACCGTCGTCCAGGTCACGGGGCTCGGTCTCCGTGACCTGCTCCTGAGGCGTTGCCGTCGGCTCGTCTCCGGTCCACGGCTCGAGGTACTGAAGATCGTCGTCGTCGACGACGACATCGCCTTCGCCGACCGTGGCGATTGCCGCCTGGTCCGGTGTCGCGGGGGTGAGGGCTTCGTCCCCGGGCCCCGTCGAGGCCTCCGACTCGGTGCTCCCGGGCGTCTGGACGGAGGTGGACGAGTCGGAGGAAGGGGAGGACGCGCCGTCCGCGCTGCTGGCCGTGGCGACGCTCTGGGAGGGTTGGCCGGCCGGGGCCGAGGCGGCCGTGTCCTTGCGGGCGTTGGACGGCTGGCCGGCGTTCGACTGGTTCGCGTTCGGCTGGTTCGCGTTCGCCGGGTTCGCGTTCGCCGGGTTCGCGTTCGCCGGGTTCGGTTGCGGCGAACTTGCCGACGCGGAGGCCGAGGCCGAGGGACCCGACGTGCCGGCGGGCGCTCCGCCGGGCTGGGGAGAGGGCGCCGACTGCGGGGCGCTGATCGTGACCGGTGTCTCCGCGCCGCTGCCGGAGGAGTGGTCCTCCGACTCGGTCCGCAGGTTCAGTGGGGTCGGTGACTCGTTGGTGCCACCGGAATCCGGTTCGGTGTGCGTGTCGGCGTCTCCGTCGTCCGTGCCGTCCGTGCCGTCCGTGCCGTCCTGGGAGACGGTCCCCGGGCCCGGCGTGTCACTGGACTCGCCGGACGGCGTCGCCCCGCCGGAACTGCCGGGTGCGGTGGACCCGGAGGAGTCGTCGGCGCCGCCGGACACCAGGCCACCGGACGTGTCCATGCCGCCGTTGAGGAGCTGGTGGCGCATGTTGTTGCCCAAGCGCTCGCCGGCCAGCTCCATGCCGTTGCTGACGCGGCCTTCGACCATGCCGGAGGCGAAGGTGAGGCCGGAGGTCTTGAAGGTGTGCTCGTCGGAGAAGATCAGGTTGTACATGCCCTCGGACACGGCGGCGTGCGCGCCCTCGAACAGGCCCTTGCCCAGGTGGTGGGCGCCGAACTGCGACATGTGGCGCAGGATGCTCTGGCCCATGGCATCGGCGGTGCCACGGGTGAGCACCTTGGTGACGTCCGGGCTCAGTTCCTTGCCGAGCGGCTTGAGGCTGTTCTCCAGGTTGAGCGGCAGGTCCTTCTTGCCCGTGTCCCTGAGCAGGGTCCGCGCCCAGTTCTCTCCCGCCTCGCGCGCGCCGTCCCGTTTGAGGTGCTTGTCGAACGTGTCGCCGACGGACCTGACGAAGTCCTTGGCCGCCTTGTCCGAGACCGCCTTCGGTCCCGCGGTCTTCGGGATGTGGTCGCCGAAGTTCTTGGCGAGGTCGCCGCCGAAGGACCGGGGTGCCTCCGGACCGGGCACGTCGGGCTTCTTCGGACCGGGCAGATCCGGCTTCTTGGGTACGAACACCTCGTCGAGCCGGTTGCCGATGTCCTTGCCGCTGTTCTTGCCGAACAGGTTGGCGAGCCCCTTGCCGAACCTGTCGCCGAGGAACTGGAACGGGCCTGCGAGCAGGCCCTGGATCATGCCGGACAGCGCCGCCTGCTTGGTGAGCTCCGTGTCCCACTGGTCACGGGTGCCCTGGTTGAGCTGGGCCCACTGGACGAGGGCGTCCATCGCGACGCCCATCCCCACGTTGATGATCTGATGGGAGATCAGCATCAGCACGAGCCGGCCGAGCCGGAACCTGATGAGCCACCGCACGAACGCCACCTTGGCGAAGTACGCCTGGAGCGAGACCCCGAAGAAGAAGGAGGTGGCAGCCGCGACGATCGCCTCGACCAGCAGTTCCACCAGCTGGGCGATGATCATGTACTTGGTGTACTGGAGCTGCGTCCCACCCTTGCGGCTGAACTCGGCAAGGAGCTTGGCCTGGTTGGCCACCTCGTCGAAGTAGTTGAGCCCCTCTTCGCCGATGAAGCTCTTCATCGCCGCTTGGTACATCTCGGCGGCGTTGCCCTTGAAGGCGTCATGGGTGAAGCCCAGCGCCTCCGAGATCTGCTGCTTCAGGTCGTTCGTCAGCTTGCCGTGGAGGTCCTTGTGCAACTCGGCCAGCGCGAACAGCTTGTCCTCGTCGCCGTTCGGGGGTACCTCCCCCGTGAGGGCCGCGAACAGCCAGGCGCACTCGGGCGGGAACTCCAGGGACACCGTGCGGTTCTACCTTCCGTGCCGAAGACGGGTGTCGATGTCGTCCGACAGCCCCCGGAACCTCTTGCCGGCGTCCTGCTGGCTCTGGGCGCTCCCCGACAGCCCGTCGGCCAGTCCGGTCACGCCCGTCCTGAGGTCCTTCTCGGCGGGCACGTACTTCTTCGCGAACGCCTCCCCGAACTCCCCGTCGCCCCAGCACCCGTGGTACGACGTGAGCTTGTCCAGGTACTCGTCCCGGATCAGTTTGATCTTGTCGGCCACGTCACCCATGTTCTGGCCGCTCTTGTCCAGGCCGTCCGGGTCGACGTCGAGGCTGTCGTCACTCACAGCCGATCACCCGCCTGCCGCACCGCATCACCGGCCGCCTCCTCGTCCTCCACCAGCTCGTCGAGGAGCGCTCCCGACGAGCCCCGGGGCGGCGCCTCGACCGGTGGCACAGGGATGCCTTCCTCACGGGCCGGAGCGAACATCGCCTCCCAGTCCATCTCCACGACGCCGTCAGGAGCGTCCGACGACAGGACCGGGATCGGGCCGAACGGCCGGTAGATCTCGGCGAGTTGCCCCGCCGCCTGCTTGCGTGCCAGGCCGATCGTGGACATCAGTGCGGCGGCGAGCTGCGCCGGCGGCATGGTGCGGTAGGCGTTCGTCGGGAAACGTATCTGCGTCAGCTCGCCCTGCGGGCCCATGGTCACCGCCACGGAGCGGTCCTTCGCCGTCACCGTGGCGGAGACACGCGAGGCGGCCGCCGCCGCGTCGGCCAGCTTGGCGCGTGTCTCCTCGAACTCCGCCAGCGCCTCGGCGAGTCGCTCTTCCATGCCCATGCCCATGCCCTTGGTCCTGTCGTCCTCGTACGTGACTGTGTGTGGCCGTGGTGGCCGTGTGTGGCCGTGTGTGGTGTCGGGAGAGAGGGGTCAGCGGCCGATGGCGCCGGACACACCCGCGCCGTCCGTGCCCCATGTCTCCTCGTCCTCGCTCACCCAGGTCGAGCGCTCGCGCTCGTCGCTCTGGGTGTTGCCGCCCATACCGCCGCCCATACCGCCCATGCCGCCCATACCTCCCCCCATGAACGGCATCATCGGCGTGCCGCTCGACATGGTGTTGGGCTGCCGCATCGGCACCGCGGCCTCGGCGGGGACCCCCCTGCTACGAGCCGCCGAGACCTCGGTCATGGCAAGGGCACGACGCTCGCTGCCCGCGGCGACGCCGGCGCTCCCCGTGCCGCCCGCGGTGAGGCCCGGCCCGCCGACCTGGTTCAACGGAAGGGGCGGCAGCCGGCCACCGGCGCCTCCTGTACCGCCCGCGCCTCCGTGGTTGCCCCCGAGGAGCGATTCGTTGCCCTTCTTGCGGTCCGGGAAGTCGTAGTAGCTGTGGTCGGGGGCGGTGGAGCCCGACTTGTTGGGCGGCAGCAGGCCGCTGCCTCCGGTGGTGCGCCCGTACGCGTCGGTGGTCACCGTGCGCCCGTCCGGGTACGTGATCTGGTGCCCGCCGTCCTTGAGCCGTTTGTCGACCGTGCCGTCCGGATACTTCGTCGTCGTCGATCCGTCGGCGTGGTGCGTGGTCTGGGGTCCGCCCGCGCCGCCCGTCACGTTCAGGTGCTCGGTCGTCCTGTGCCCGTTCGCGTCCACCGTGGTGTACGTGCCGTCCGGGCCCAGCTTGGTGGTGCTTCCGTCCTTGTACGTGGTCGAGACGGTGCCGTCGCGTTCCACCTGGGCGACGGACCCGTCGGCGTACTGGACCGTCGACACGCCCTTGCCGAGGTGCGAGACGGTCTTGGTGCCGTCCGGGTCGAGGGTGGTGACGGTGCCGTTGGCGGTGACGATGGTCTTCGTGCCGTTGGGGTACGTCGTCGTGCTGGCGCCGTCGTCGCCGTAGACGGTGCTGGAGCCGTCGGGGTTGCGGACGGTCTGGCCGGGCTGCGGGTGACTGGTGGTGCTGCGGCCCTCGGCGTCGGTGGTGGTGAGCGTGCCGTCCGGCGCGTGCACGGTGACGGTTCCGTCGGTGTAGCGGGTGGTCGTCGTACCGTCGGGCTTGACCGTGGTCCTCGTGCCGTCCTGGTAGGTGGTGGTCTGGCTGCCGTCGTTGTTGAGCACGGTCTTCGAACCGTCGGGGTTGCTCGTCTCCGTGGTCCCGTCGGGGCGGACCGTGGTCGTGGTCCCGTCCTTGTGGGTGGTCGTGCGGGATCCGTCGCTGTTGTACGAGGTGGTGGACCCGTCGGGTCCCTTCGTGGTCTTGACGACGGTGGGGGAGCCGCCGGGGGTGAGGCCGCCGCCGATGCCGTTGGGAGGGAGCGGCGGGGGAATCACGCCGGGCGGGTAGGTGGTCCGTTGGCCGTCCGGAGTGGTGACCGTGGTCGAGCCGTCGGGGTTGCGGACGACGCTGCCGGGGCCTGCGCCGGTGGGTCCGCCGGAGCCGTTGCCACCGATGGGGTTGGGGCCGAGCGGGGGAACCGTGAAGGGAGGGGGTCCGCCCTTGCCGTCACCCAGACCCGGACCGCCTTTCCCGTCGCCGAGACCCGGTCCGCCCCTGCCGTCGCCGAGACCCGGTCCGCCCTTGCCGTCGCCCAGGCCGCCCCCGGTGGGGTTCGGGCCGAGCGGAGGATTGTCGCCGCCGCCCTTCTTGTACTTGTCCAGCTCCTTCTGCGCGTCCGCCTTCTCCTTCTCCGCGTCGGCCTTCGCCTTGTCCGCGTCCGCCTTGGCCTTGTCGGCGGCGTTGGCGTCCTTGAGACTCGTGATGCCCGCCTTGAAGGCGAGGGGAGTGCGCCGCTCGAATGCGCGCATCTTGCTGTTGAAGTCGATGACCACGTTTCCGGCGGGTGCGTCGAGATGGGTCTTGATCGCGGCGATCCATTCGGCGCATGCCTGCTTCGAGACGCCCTTCCACCCGGATTCCTGGGACAGGTCCCCGTAGACCGGATGCTTGGTGCTGAAGCCCTCCCCGACCTGGGAGACCCCGGGACCGGACTGCCTCATCTTCGC
Organism: Streptomyces sp. NPDC057271; assembly: GCF_042668715.1. Classification (NCBI taxonomy): domain Bacteria; kingdom Bacillati; phylum Actinomycetota; class Actinomycetes; order Kitasatosporales; family Streptomycetaceae; genus Streptomyces; species Streptomyces sp. NPDC057271. The sequence continues at coordinate 68,947 of NZ_JBHUYJ010000002.1, read as the reverse complement.
GATGTTGTTCTCGTTCAGCCAGGTCGCCGCGGTGTCGACGTGCTTGTCCAGGAGCGCTGTCCCCAACCACAGATTGCTGGCGATCCACCCCTCGTGGATCTCCTTCAATCGTTTCGCGGTGGACAGAAAGGTCTCCTCGGCCTCCATGACGCGTTCTGAGACCACGGAGTCGGCCCGATAGTCCGGGTCGATCTTCGACGACTTCCCCGACCGGGGTGCGGGAAGCGCGAAAAGGCTCAGGAAGTCCTTGTACCCCGCGCTGGTCCCGCCGATGAGGTCACGGAACACGTCCGCCCCCGAACCGCGGTAGGCGGCGTCCTCTCCCCCGAGGTCCTTGACCCACCGCTCCAGTTTGGGGCTGTGGTCCCGGAAGAACTGGCTGACGCGGTCGAAGGCCATGGCGATGGGCGGGAGCGTTCTGAGATCGGGCGCGTCCGCGAAGGCCACCACCCGCGGAGGGTCGTACCCGCCACCGAATCCATCGGTCGTGTACTTCGTGAGCAGATGGTCGATGGCCTCCCGGTAGCCCCAGTCGAAGGCTCCCGCGACCCCGTTGTTGTTCCAGTGCGAACCGTCCGGACCCGACCAGGGCACGCTCAGCGTCACCGTGTACACGGCGACGCTCGCCCCGAGCTTCTCCCCACCCGCGTAGAGCTTGATCACACGTCCGTCGACGGGACCGTCCTCGATGCTCGGTGTGGTCGCCCGGTAGTTGTCCCCGATATCGATCTTGATGCGCATCCACTCACTGCCGTCTCCCTGCTTGGTGTCGGCCCCTCCAATGGCCGCCACCTGGGCCCGGGTTCCTCCGTCGAAGCCCGTGAACTGCTTGATGACGGCCTCCCAGTCCGGCTGGGTGGAGACGTTTCCGTTCTTGGGCGCTTCGGCCATGGCGCAGCGGATTCCTTCGTCGGTGGGATCGGCCCGAAAGGGTGCGCGAGATCGGGGCCGGCGTCAGGTCTTGCGGGACTGGGTGAGATCCGCCTCCACGTCCCGGAAGAGATCGAGGAACTTCTGACTGTCGATCTGGTCCAGACTGTTCTGCTGGGCGCCGGTCATGGTGGTGAGAACGCTTTCGAGGTTCATCCTCACGTCGTCGAAGAAGTCCTTCTGGTCGTCCACGACGACGGCCAGCTCCGACGCCGCGGCCTTCACGAAGGCGAGGAACGTATGCGCCGACATCGGCCCGTCGTCCTTGCCGGGAGCCGTGAGCTTTCCGAGGAGCAGCGTCACCTTGCTGTTGTAGAGCGTGGGATTCTCGAGCTGGGCGGACAGCCCGCCCATGGACGGGACACCCGACCAGTCCATGTCGTAGCCGTTCCCGTTCTTGGTGTATCGCCCGCCCGCCTCCTGGAGGGCTCCCAGCCACAGGAGGAACGCGGCGACGTCGTTGTCGATGAAACGGCGCAGCGTCCGCACGTCCAGTCGCGTGAGCTTCGTTTCACCAGGAGGGGGCTTCGCGGGGTCGGCCACGGTCTCTCGCAATCATCCGGGAGTGCTCGGGGTGTGGGGTTCCGGTGCCGCTCACCGGCCGATCCGCACGCCCTCCCAGTTGTCCTTCGTCTGCGCCTCGTGCCGGCGGTACTGGTCCGTGATGTCGTTCAGCGTCGCGCTGTGGCTCTGCAGGATCGTGCCCAGCGCGGTCGCCGCGCTGTTCCACTGGCCCTGGATCGAGGTGTACGTCGCCGCGTCCGCGCCCTGCCAGGCGCCGAACAGGCCGGTCAGCTCCTCGTTGAGCGCGGTCACCAACTGCTTGATGCGGTCCGTCTGCAGCCGCATGTCGTCAGCGGCCTGGTCGACGGACTTGTACTCGACGTAGATCTGACCGTCGGTCTTGTTGCTGTGGTCGTAGCCGGCGGGAGTGGCCATCGGTCCTCCTTCGGTGGAGCGGACGGGAACGGGTACGGGTACGGGAACGGGTACGACGGGGCCGGGATCGATCAGCCCATCAGCTGGTTGAACGCGTTGTTGGTGAGCCCCGCGTTCCTGATCTGGTCGCCGGTGTTCACCTGCAGCTTGGACTGGTGCGTGCCCGTCTCCTGGAGCTTCTGGATCATCTGGTCGATGTTGCGGACGATGAGGTCGACCTGGCCGCTCCAGTCGGAGAGCAACTGCCGGTAGGCGAGGCCGTCCGCACCGCCGTAGGACCGCACCAGCGAGCCCATCGTCGTCTTCACGTGGTCCTGGGACCGCAGGATCTGCGTCCTGGCCTGGGTGAGGGCGGTGTTGCCCCTCTGGTTCTCGGACTGGGACGAACTCTGGATGTTCCCGGGTGGGGTGGCCATGACCGAGGCCTTCCTGTGGAGGAGGGGAGAGGGGACGCGCGCGGTGCTCACCGACGCGTACCTCGAGGCGAGGTCTTCGAGTCTCGACGGTCGGCCTAATGCCCGGCTAACGAAGTGCTGTCGGCCCCGCCGGAGACGCCCGCGCGACGCGGCACAGTGACGTATGCCACACGTCGCCCGCTCGTCCCGCCGCCGAGCCCTCAGCGACACGTCGACACCTCGGGCCGCGCCGTGGTCTCACCCCGCGCCACCACCGCGTCCAGCGTCGGCCCCGTCGGCAGCATGTCGAGCAGCCGTGACGGCACGGCCTGGGCGCGGCCGCCCTTCAACCCCAGCCGCTCCATCGAAGTGGCGTCCGAAAGGCGGTACTTCACGCCCACGTCCGTCACCAGGTACGTGGTGGCGCCGATCACCGCCCCGCCCGCGCCGAGCGCCTGAACGAGCGCGCCGCCTCCCGGCCGTACCGACAGCGCGTCCACCGCCAGGCACGCCGGTGCGATGTCCGGGCCCGCCGGGGGCGCCGACAGGGCCGGTCCGGTGGGCACCAGGGCGATGCCCACGCGTGGGGCCGTGCCCTCCGGCTGGATCTGCGCGCACACCGATGTTCCCGGGCCCGGCGCGCGTACCGTCGGCACCCGTGTCGGCCAGTTCGCCGGATCCCTGCCGGAATCATCGGACTGATGTCGCGTCAGATCCGCTGCGGCAAGCGGAAGGGCGGTCGGTGTGGCACCGGGGTAGGCCGTCCTCGCCGTACGGTCGTCCCCCAGGACGAGAGCTGCGGCGAGTTCGCTCAGCGGGCGCAGACCGCCGCGTTCCAGCAGGTAGTGCTGCGGCGCCGCGCCCGGGGACGTCAGCGCGTAGACCTGGCCGGTGCGGCTCGGGCCGGTGCCGATCGTGGGGCCGGGGGCGCCGCGTCCGGGCACCTCGGGGGGCGTCAGGTCGGGACCCGCCGGGACGCTGTCCAGGAACGCCGCCGACACGGGAAGCGGAGCCGTACCCGCGTAGCCGAGCGCCTGCGCCGCGCCGTGCTCGCCCAGGCGCAGCCGGCGGTCACCCGACAGCAGGAAGCGGCTGCCGTCCGGAGCCTGGACCAGGACGCCCTGGCCGACGGCCGGCGAGCGGCCCGACGTCCCCAGGCCCAGCCGAAGCGACGTCACCGGGCGCCGTTCCGAGCCGTCGGCACCGGTCAGCGCCGGTGGGTTCGCGCACACCTGCCAGGCGCCCTGCTCCAGGTCCGCGGGGGACGGCAGGGCGTCGGGCGCGCCGGGAATGCCGACCGGGGGGCCGTGCCGTTCGCCCGCGAGCGAGGCGGCGGACACCTGGATCGGCTTGAGCCTGTCCGCGGCGATCAGTTTCGCCGAGGCGTGGTTGCGGATCGGGCGCAGGACCCCGTCCAGGTACAGATAGCGGGTGCCGGTGTCCTTCTGGACGATCAGGGCCGACTCCTGGCGCCACGTCTTCGTGCCGGACGGGGAGATCATTCCGAACAGGAGGAACCCGACGACCAGCACGACGCCCAGGGCGATTCCCCACACCAGCCCGCGGTTGGTGCGGCCCACGGGCGACTCGGGCGCGTCCGGATCGCTGCGCAGCATGCCGCTGGTCAGCCGGCCCATCACGAACATGTGGGCCTGGACCTGGTCTCGCTTCGACTGCATGTCTCCCGCCCCTATCCGCCGACGCCGCGGAGCGTGGAGTACAGGCCGAGGACCCACAGGGACAGCGGGATCAGCGCGACGGCGCACAGCGTGTGCAGGATGTCGGCCGCCCTGCCCCAGTGCGGCAGCACACGCCGGCCCGGCACCGTCCAGGAGGCGATCGCCGCCGACGCGGCGAGGGCGAGGAGCGCTGCGACGAGGGCTGGGCGCCGCTCCACGGTGAGGTCACCGGCCAGACGTACGGACAGCAGCACCAGCCCGTACAGGCCGGGCAGGAGCAGCGCCGGGCGCTGCCACGCATGGCCGACGCCACGCGCGTGCAACAGCAGCAGGACGCCCAGCACCGCCGCGGTGACCAGCGCGGCGGTGCTCGGGCGGTCGACGACCAGCGCCGTCACCACCCCCGCGCACACCAGGCCGGTTGCCCCGTACAGGGCGGTCATCCACTCCTCGGCGAGCGCCGTACGGTCCACCACCCGCTGGTTGGGGTGGGGCTCGATACCTTCCTGCAGTTGCTCGGCGTTGGTGGGCAGGGGCGGGAGCCTCAGGCCGGAGAGACGGAACGACATCCCGGGAACCAGACCGCCGAACGCCACCGCCAAGACCGCGACGATGCTCGCCGCGTGCGCGGCGGGCACGTCCAGGAGCAGCATCAGGCAGCCCCAGGCGACACCCATGAGCGCGACGACGGCGATGCCGACCAGCAGCGGTACGAAGGCGGCGACCGCGGCGACCGCGAGGACCGCGCCTCCCGCGGCGGCGGCCGACCCGGCGAGCAGGCGCGCGCCGACCACCTGCGGGCTCGGCTCGCCCACCGGCAACAAGGCTCCCGCCAGGGCCAGATAGGGCGGTACGAGGGCGCCGAGCGCCGCCCCCGCGGCGGCGTCGCCGACCGCGCGGCTGGCCGACGCGGCTCCGAACAGGACGAGCAGCGCGGTGCCCGCTGCCACCGCCGCCCGGAGCGGCGCCGCGCCACCGGGCAGCGCCAGGACCACCAGGCCGGCGGCCAGCAGGGCGACGGCGACCGTGCGCAGCAGCCAGCGGCTCGTGTGCTCGGCCCAACCGTACGGGCGCTCGCGCATGGTGGTGGCGACCGCGTCCACCAGGTCGTCGAAGTGCAGCGGCGGCAGCGTCTCCGAGCGGGGCCGCAGGTGCAGGGTCTCGCCGTCGCGCAGCGCGAGAGCCTCCAGCGTGGACTCGTCGTCCAGCGGGTGACCGCCGAGCCGCTGCAGCACCCAGCCGTCGTGCTCGATGCCCTCCTCCGCGAGCCCTTCGCCCGCGTGGTCGAGAAGGATGGGCAGCAGGTCGGCGACCGGTACGTCAGCGGGCACGGCGAGTTCGACGAGCCGTCGGGGGGTCCGGACCGTGAGCCGGCACAGTCCGGAGATCGATGTGTCAGTCATGGCAGGGGGCCAACACCTCTTTGCCGGGAGTCGGGAGGCCGAAGTAGAGCAGGCGTGACTAACGTCGTGCTGGCGTTCGACCTTTAGTGGCCTCTGGTACGTATGGCGTGTGCGCCCTCCGGCGCAGCGGTCACCCCGCCCCTTCCGTGCGCGCCGTCCGGTGCGCGCCTCACGCGCGGACCTCACGCGCGAGCGACTGAGGAGATCCCGGTTGAGCACTGTCCTGTTCCGTCGCCCTGCCCGTCGGCGGGGCCCCGACATGCCGGACGGCGAGCTGAGCCTCCAGGAGCCGCCCACCCTGCCCGAGGCGGAACCGAACTCCTCGGCCGTGTGGATGTACCTGCCGATGGGCCTCACCTCGCTCGCGATGCTGATGATGTTCATCAGGCCCGGGCAGGTCACCGCCTTCAGCTACTTCGCCATCGGCATGATGCTGCTGTCGTCGGTGGTGATGATCGTCGGGCAGTTCCTGCGCAGCGCCGGGGAGCGCAAGCGCAAACTCAAGGGAGAGCGCCGCGACTACCTGCGGTACCTGGCTCAGACCCGGCGCGGTATCCGGCGCACCGTGGTCGAGCAGCAGAAGGCACTCGCCTGGCGCCACCCCGGCCCGTCCGCGCTGTGGGCGCTGGTGGGCACCAGCCGGCAGTGGGAGCGCCGGCCCTCCGACGAGGACTTCGCCGAGGTGCGCGTCGCGGTGGGCGACCAGAAGCTCGGCACCCGCCTGGCGCCGCTCTCCACCAAGCCCGTCGAGGACCTCGAACCGCTGTCCGCCCACGCTCTGCGCAGTTTCATCCGGGCGTACGGCACCCTGCCCGACCAGCCGATCGCGCTGTACCTGCGCGCCTGGTCGCGGGTGCTCGTCCAGGGCGACGAGGAGCGTGGCCGGGCGATGGTGCGCGCGCTCGTGGCCCAGCTCGCCACGTTCCACGCGCCGGAGGAGCTGACCGTCGCGCTCTGCGTCTCCGACGAGCGGCGCGCCGACTGGGAGTGGGTCAAGTGGCTGCCGCACGCCCAGCACACCTATCAGCGCGACGGCGCGGGGGCGGCCCGTACCGTCGCCGCCGGACTCGCCGAGCTGGAGGAACTGCTCGGCGCCGACTTCACCGAACGCCCGCCGTTCGATCCGGACACCGCACCGAGCCGCGAGGAGCCGTTCATGGTGATCGTCGTCGACGGCGGCGCCGTCCCCGGCGGGCACCGGCTCTCCGGGCCCGGCTACCGCAACACCGTGTTGCTCGACCTGTCGGGGAACTTCGCGTGGAAGCCCGCGCGCGGCACGCTGCGCCTGCGGCTGACGGAAGAGGGTCTCCTTCTGGTGCGCACCGACCGCGACCGCCAGGAACAGGCCCAACTCCTCGGACAACCGGACATGCTGGGCCCGCAGGGGGCACGCGCCCTGGCGACGCGGCTCTCTCCGTACCGCCTGGGCGGTGGCGCGGTCGCCGCCGAGCCCTTCGCCTCAGACACCGAACTGACCTCCCTGCTGGGCATATCCGACCTGCGCCGGCACGTCCCCGCCAAGCTCTTCGGCCGTCCGCTGGAGAGCCGGGAGCGGCTGAGGGTGCCCATCGCCGTAGGCGAGGACGGCATGCCCGTCGAACTGGACATCAAGGAGTCCGCGCAGGGCGGCATGGGCCCGCACGGCATGCTCATCGGTGCCACCGGCTCGGGCAAGTCCGAACTCCTGCGCACCCTCGTCCTCGGTCTGGCACTCACCCACTCCTCCGAGACCCTCAACTTCGTCCTGGTCGACTTCAAGGGCGGCGCCACCTTCCTGGGCATGGACGGCCTGCCGCACACCTCCGCCGTCATCACCAACCTCGCCGACGAGATCCCGCTCGTCGCGCGCATGCAGGACGCCCTGCACGGCGAGTTGATCCGACGCCAGGAGCTGCTGCGCCGGGCCGGGAACTACTCCTCGGTCCTCGAGTACGAGAAGGCCCGCGCCGCCGGGACCCCGCTGGACCCGCTGCCGTCGCTGTTCGTTGTCGTCGACGAGTTCTCCGAGCTTCTGGCCGCGCACCGCGACTTCATGGACCTCTTCGTGATGATCGGCCGCCTCGGACGCTCTCTCGGAGTGCATCTGCTGCTCGCCTCCCAACGGCTGGAGGAGGGCCGCATGCACCAGCTGGAGTCCCACCTGTCGTACCGCATCGGTCTGCGCACCTTCTCCGCCATGGAGTCGCGCGGCGTCCTCGGCGTGCCCGACGCCTACCACCTGCCGCCCACTCCGGGCAGCGGCTACCTCAAGAGCGGCGTCGAGGCGCTGACCCGGTTCCGTGCCGCGTACGTCTCCGGCACCTACACGGTCAAGCGCGGCAGCGTCCAGCAGGCCCGGATCGCCCGCCAGGTGGTGCCCTGGGGCACGGCCTGGGTCGTACCACGCACCCTGCCCGCCGCGCCCGACCCGGTCGCGTCCGAGCCCGACAGCGACGAGGCCCTCCTCGGCCTCGCCCTGGAGAAGCTCCGGGACAGCGGGCCGCCCGCGCACCAGGTGTGGCTGCCGCCGCTGGAGTCGGCGCCCACCCTGGACACGCTCCTGCCGCCGCTGGAGCCCGCCCCGCACCTCGGGCTGACCACAGCCGGCTCGCCCGACCGGGGCCGCCTCCGGGTGCCGGTCGGCATCGTCGACAAGCCCTTCGAGCAGGTACGCGAGCCGCTCACAATCGACTTCTCCGGCGCGGGAGGGCACTTCGCCGTCGCCGGCGGCCCGCAGAGCGGCAAGTCGACGGTGCTGCGCACCCTCATCGCCGCGCTCGCCCTCACCCACACTCCACGGGAAGTCCAGTTCTACTGCCTGGACTTCGGCGGCGGCGCCCTCCTCGGCCTCACCGGTCTGCCGCACGTCGGCGGGGTCGCCGGCCGTCTGGACGCCGAAAGGATCTCCCGCACCCTGGCCGAGGTCACCGCGCTGCTCGACCGGCGCGAGGCGTTCTTCCAGGAGGAGGGCATCGACTCCATGGCCACGTACCGCAAGCGGCGCGCGGCCGGGCAGTACCCGGACGAGCCGTTCGGAGACGTGTTCCTGGTCGTGGACGGCTGGTCGACGGTCCGCAGCGACATGTTCGACGACATGGCCGTCTTCAACGGCCTGGCCACCCGCGGCCTCAACTACGGCGTCCACCTGATGGTGAGTACCGCCCGCTGGCTGGACCTGTCCAGCGCACTGCGTGATCAGATCGGCAACCGTCTCGAACTGCGCATGGGCGACCCGATGGACTCGGCGATCGACACCCGCAGGGCGGCCACCGTGCCCGTGCGGCCCGGGCGCGGCCTGAGCCCCGACAAGCTGCACTTCCTCACGGCCCTGCCGCGGATCGACGGGGGCGAGGACGTCGAGGACCTCAGCGAAGCCCTGACCGCTCTCGTCGAGCGGATCGCCCAGCACTGGGACGCGCCGCCCGCACCGCCCGTGCGGATGCTCCCCGTCCGGTTCGACGTCGGTGAGCTGCCTCCTGCCGAAGCTCCGCTGCGGCTGCCCGTGGGCGTCGACGAAGCCGCGCTCGCGCCCGTCGTCCACGACTTCGCCCAGAGCCCGCACCTGCTGATCGTCGGCGACACCGAGAGCGGCAAGACCAGTGCCCTGCGCCTGCTCGCCGAGCAGATCGTCGCCCATCACAGTCCCGACGAGGCACGCATCCTGGTCGTCGACTACCGGCGCGAACTGGTGGAGGCCGTGCCCCCCGAGTACCGCCTCGGGCACGCCGTCGCAGCCGACCCGCTGCGCGAACTCGTCGACGGCGTCACCCGCGCCATGGCCGTCCGCACGCCGTCCGAGGACATCTCACCGGCCCGGATGCGCCGCGCGGACTGGTGGACGGGGCCGCGGCTCTTCATCCTGGTCGACGACTACGAGATGGTCGGCTCGCCGTTCGACGGGCCCTTCGACCCGCTGATCCCGCACCTGCCGCTCGGTTACGAGATCGGCCTGCACCTGGTCCTGGCCCGGGCGGCGACCGGCGCCTCCCGTCAGGACCCGCTCACCCGCAAGCTCCAGGAGGTCAACGCGGCCGGTCTGCTGATGTCCTGCCCGACCTCGGAAGGCTACGTCTTCGACGGTGTCCGCCCGCGCATCCTGCCGCCGGGCCGTGCCCTGCGGATCGCACGGCGCAAGGCCGCGCTGGTGCAACTCGCGCTGCCGACGGAGACGGAAGCCGAGGAGTCGGAGTAGCGCGGCCGAAGTGGGGGGGGGCGGGGCGAGGCCGTCCCGCCCCGCGCCGGGCCGCGCTCAGGCCCCGTCCGCGCCCCGCTCTCCGATCCGCCCGGGCCGCCAGCCCCGCCGGCGCCCTCGCGGCAGGATCGTCGCCAGGAACGCCACGAGAAGCACCGTCCCCGCCGATCCGCCCGCGACGAGGAGCGCCTTGTTCCGGGCCGGGCCCGCGTCCTCGGCCTCCTGAAGCCGTACCGCACCGGCCTTCGCGGGCGGTGTCGGCGCAGACCCCGACGCCGTGCCCGCGACCGCCCCGTACGGGTCCAGAGCGGGGAGATCGCCCGGGTACGCCGTCCTCAGCATCCGCTCCCGCACCTGCCGCGCGTCGAGCCCGGGGTGGTAGGCACGTACCAGGGCCGCCGTTCCCGCGGTGACCGCCGCGGCCAGCGAGGCACCCGAACCCGTCCACTTGCCGTCGCCGCGAGGGCCCGGCCCCACCAGCGCGTTGCCGGGGGCGGTCAGGTCCGCCCGGGTGAAGCGGGGCGCACGGTCGGCGGGGCCGCCGTCGGGACCGGTGGCCACGACGGCCAGGGCCTGCCGCGGCGGAGCGGGCGCGGGCGGAGCCTCCCCGCCGTCGCCCGCGGGCGCGCTGTCGGCAGCCGCCGGGACGACGACGAGCGCGTCCGCCCGTGCGGCGTCGGCCATCGCCGAACGCACCCGCGGGTCCGCCCCGTCGAGGGGCACGCTCACGGCGATGACGTGCGCGCCCGCCCGCGCCGCCTCCCGGATCCCGTCGGCCATGCGGGCGGGATCCGGTTCACCCCGGGTGCCCGTGCCCCGTACGGCCAGGATCTGTGCCCGGGGCGCGACGCCGGAGAAGCCCTGTCCGGGCGCGGTGGCCCCGGCGGCGATGCCCGCCAGGAAGGATCCCCTGCCCACGCAGTCGGTGTGGGCGTCTCCCAGTGCCCGTACGCGTCCCTTGAGCACGGCGGGGGCCTCGCTGACGCCGGTGCCGACCACCGCGACCGTCACGCCCTGCCCCTGCGACAACTGCCACACCTGGTCGAGCCCCAACGCGCGCCGTGTCCACGGCGCGTCCACGAGCGGAAGTCCCGCGAACGACGTGCACTTCTGGTCGGGCGCCAGGCGCTCGGGCATACCCGGCAGCGCCACCGGAGGGTCCGCGGTTCCGACGGCGTGCGCGGGCAGGACGGTGGCCACGGTCAGGGCCGCGGCGCACAGGATCAGGGGTGTACGGCGGCGCATGGACGGCGCACCTCGTTCCAGGTGGGGAGGATGGCCGGTCGCGCACCGGCCGGTGGCGGATCGCGGGTCAGAGGGACAGGTCCCGTGGCAGCAGCAGCCGCAGGTCGTCCAGGCCGGGGGCGGCCATCGTGCTCAGCCGGCCCGCCTGCCGGGTCATCATCCTCTCCAGGGTCTGGCGGGCCAGGCGGGCGTTGCCGAACGCCCGGCCGCGCGGCAGCGAGTCGAAGTACGCCAGGAGCGCGTCCTCGGTGCCCCCGGCACAGTCGTAGCCGTTGTCGGCGGCGTGGCGACGGACGATGGTGACCAACTCGCCGGAGGTGTAGTCGGGGAACTCGACGTGCCGGGTGAAGCGTGACTCCAGGCCCGGGTTGGACCCGAGGAAGCGGGTCATCTCCTCGGTGTAGCCCGCGGCGATCACCACGACGTCGTCGCGGTGGTCCTCCATCAGCTTCAGCAGCGTGTCCACCGCCTCCTGCCCGAAGTCGGACGACGAACTGCCACCGGGAGGCGTCAGGGTGTACGCCTCGTCGATGAACAGCACCCCGCCCAGGGCACGTTCGAAGACCTCTTTCGTCAACCGCGCGGTGTGGCCGACGTACCGGCCCACCAGGTCGGCGCGTGAGACCTCCACCAACTGCCCGCGCGGCAGTACCCCCAGGGAGACCAGCAGCTCTCCGTACAGGCGGGCCACGGTCGTCTTGCCGGTGCCGGGCGGTCCCGCGAAGACCAGGTGGTTGCTCAGCCGCGGGGCGGGCAGTCCCGCCGCGGCCCTGCGACGGGCGGCCGCGAGCAGGTTGACGAGATCCCCCACCTCGCGCTTGACGTTCGCCAGGCCCACCAGTGACTCCAGGCGCTCCAGCGGGCTCCCGGCGGAGTCTTCACCGGACGCGGTCGGGACGCCGACGTCCTCGGGGACGAACAGGGACAGGTCCTGCTCGCTCACGTCCGTCAGCGTGGCCAGGCGGGAGGCCTGTCGGTCGACCATTTCCTCGAAGACCTTGCGTGCGGTGCGGCCGTTGCCGAACACCGCGTCGCGCGGGATGGCCTCGAAGCGTGCGTGCAGGGCGGTGCGGGCGGCGGGGTTCAGCTCGTAGTGGTGACCGGCGCACATCCGCTCGACGATGGTGACCAGTTCCTCGGACGTGTAGTCGGTGAACTCGACGGTCCGGGTGAAGCGTGAGGCAAGTCCCGGATTGGAGGAGAGGAAGCCGTCCATCTCGGCGGGATAGCCGGCCGCGATGACCACCACGTCCTCGCGGTTGTCCTCCATCAGCTTCACCAGGGTGTCGATGGCCTCCCGTCCGAAGTCGGCACCCGAACCCCCGCCGTCCGACAGCAGCGTGTACGCCTCGTCGACGAACAGCACGCCGCCCAAGGCCCTGTTGAACGTCTCCGTGGTCTTGATGGCCGTTCCGCCGACGATCTGTGCCACCAGGTCGGCACGCGAGACCTCCACCAGGTGGCCCGAGCGCAGCACACCGAGCTGGGCCAGGATCGAGCCGTACAGGCGGGCCACGGTCGTCTTGCCGGTGCCGGGCGGCCCCGCGAAGACCAGGTGGCGGCTGGTGGGCGGGGCGGGCATCCCGAGGCTGGCGCGCCGCTGGGCGAGCCGGTTGAGATTGACCAGGGTCAGCACCTGCTGCTTCACGTCTTCGAGGCCGATCAGAGTCCGCAGTTCGTCGACCGGGCCGCTGTCCTCGGCGGGCTGGGGCATCGCGCCCGCGGGCAGCCGTCCCTCGCCCGCGGCCTCGGCGGCCGCCGCACTCCCCCACGCGTCCGCGGCGCCGTTGTCCGTACTGGTCAGACCGTCGACGGCCAGCCGCTCTCCGGCCACCGTCTGGCGCAGCCCGCTGCCGCGGTTGCTCCGGACGGCACAGTCGGCGAGCGAGACGGGGCCGGTGCCTTCGACGCGTACGCCGTCGCCGCCCGAGCCGGTGACCTCGCAGGCGTTCAGCACGGCCTCGGCTCCGGGCGCGAGGAGCACGCCGTGCTCGGCGGCTCCGGTGACCCTGGCGCGCGTGGCCGACAGCTCACCGTCGGCCTCGACGTGGATTCCGGCCCCGCCCGACTCCTCCACGGCGGTGTCGCGCAGCGTGAGCGCGCCCAGGGCCCCGACCCGGGCGGCGGCGCCGCCGGTGGCGCGCAGCCGACCGCCGCCCACGTACAGGGCGCCGTGCCCGGAGACGTGCACCGCGGATCCACCGCTCTCCTCGACGACGCACTCCTCCATACGGCCGCGCCCGTCCTTGGTGACCTCCACACCGTGCCCTCCACTGCGGGCCACGGTCGCGCGACGCAACAGAGGATTGGCACCCGAGCGCACCACGATGCCCGCGCCCTTGGCGTCGAGCACGCGCAGGCGGTCGAACTCCGCCGTGGAGTCCTCGTCGAGGAGCACTCCGACGGTCTGCGCGTCCTGGACGACCGTCCCGGCGAGGGACGGCGACGCGTAGCCGGTGACGCGGATCGCGGCGTCCTTCGCCCCGGTGAACGTGCAGTCGGAGTACGTTCCCCGGCCCCGCTCGGACACCAGCAGACCGTGTCCGGAGGTGCGTTCGGCGCGGCATCGGATCAGGGTGGGCGCGCTGCCCGCGCCCACGACGAACCCGTGGCCGCCGGTCTCCACCACGGTGACGTCCTCGAGGACGGCGGTCCTGGTGCTGTGGACGAGCACGCCCACCACCGCCTCGCGCACGGTGCCACGTGTGAAGGTGACCGCGCTGTCCTCCTCGACGGCCACACCCGGCTTGTCGGTGCCCGTGATCTCACAGTCCTCCAGGTGCATGACGGCCTGCCCGTTCGTCAGCACACCGTTGCCGCGCGCGTCACGCAACCGGCTGCCGCGCACCGTGACGCGGCCCTGCTCACCGGCCACCACCGCCGAGGTGCCCAGGTGCTCGACGGAGCAGTCCTCCACGAAGGTCTCCGCGGGAGAGGTGGACACCACACCGGCACCCGCCGGATTGCTGACGTGGCACTGGCGCAGCGCCAGCGAGCCGCTGCCGCGCGCGAACAGGGCCGTCCAGGCCGAGCCGCGGACGTCGCAGCGGTCCATGGCGACCTGCCCGCGCGGGGCGTCCACCACGGGCAGTTCGTCGTCGTGGCCGCGCAGGACCAGGTCGCTGACCATCAGCGCGTCCCCGGTGAAGGTCAGCGCCACTCCGCGCCGCGGAGCGACTTCGACCGTTCCACGGCCTTCCGCGGCGACGAGGGTGATGGCGACCGAGACGACCAGGGCCTCCTCGTACCGCCCGGGCTCGATGCTGACGACGGCTCCGGTTCGCGCGCGGGCGACCGCCTCCGCGATGGTGCGGAAGTCGCCTGTGCCGTCGGCGGAGACGGTGAGCATCTGACGTGACACGTGACTGCCCTCCCGGCCCCGCCCGTGGAAACAGGGCTGGGGGCACGTGGCAAGTGGGTTGCTGGCTGAGGCGCCGACCGTAGCAACCTCCGCTAAGGGAACGGGCGTTAGCCAAACGTGAGCGGAACGTCAGCGGGTGTCCCGGAGCGCGTCGGGGCACGCACCGGCGGGCCCGACCCGGCGGGCCGCTCCGGCGGGGCCGCTCCGGCGGGGCCGCTCCGGCCGCGGGACTCACGCCAGGCGGCGGCGAGTGGGCGCACGGGCTGCGCGTCGCGGTCCCGCCGCGCCGCCCGGGGTTCTCCACCCCAAGGTTTCCGAACCTTCGTCGATCGGCGGGCGGGGCTCTCGCCCGCG